>CAXMLS010000202.1:0-2178 GCA_964194235.1 uncultured bacterium
GCTATACACGCTCTCCAAAGCTTCCCTAGCCTTTTGTTTTGCGATCAGATCTTCACGTGTGTATTGGAGAAAGGTTAGCGACTGCCCGAATAGTCCCGCCAGCGCCACCAAGCCAATTACGAGAATCAAAGTGGAGATCAAGGCTTCGATCAGTCCAAAGCCATTGTGTCGAGTTAGAAACTTCAGTCTCTGCCAACGCGCTAATCTCATTGGCTCCACCCGTTGACTCCACCGACGTTCGACAGGAACCATCCCTTGGCGCGACCTGTGGAACCGAATAGGGAAACCGCTCGGCTCGAAAAGAGATCGTTAGGTCGGGCGATGTAGATAACCCCGTCGTTCAGTCTGTTGGCCGCATCCAGCGCTCTTCCGTCCGGTTGGAAATAGATTTGGGTTCCCCCGCCTCCATTCGAGATATCGAAATCTATGGCAGCGGCGCCCGTGCCAAAGCCGTCGGGTGTCTTCAATGCGCTAGTCGGAATTCCCGGAACGACCACAAATTGTGTGCCTGTTGGAAGTGTCAGCGGCGGCTGTGCCTGGATAAATATCGGCGCGCTTCCTGTGATCGTTGTGGCTATATTTGCCACCTGCCCGATGTCGACTTGAATTGTCTGTGGCGCGACAAACGTCACGCGATATATGCGGCGTTCATCAACCGCTCGTTCGTGCGCACGGCGCAATTCGCCCAGCACAAGTTCCACCCCGGCATTAGATTTCGCGGTTTTCAGAGCAGGCACGATATTCATTAGCGCGGTTGCCATAACAATTAAAATGACACCCACAACGATGACCATTTCCACCATAGAAAAACCGCGCTCTCTGTGGCCTGCGGATCCCACGTATTTTCGGTATGTGAAAGGTACGCGCATAATTTTTAAGGCTCTCTTTTCTACAACCCAAGAAGGCATAACATGTCTTAGTACTATCAGTACTGGCATTTTCCGGGCCACTCTCGCACTCCGTTAAGAGTATTTAAATCAACCACTTTACATTGGGTAAAAGCGGGAAAACGGGTTTTACAACTAAACTAGGGTAATTTTGTAACATTTTGGGTAGGTAAAATTCGCATGGGATTAAATTAAGGCCGATTTACGTCATATGAAGGTTAGCAAAAAACGTCATAGGCAGCGTTCTCGACCGCTCCAAACAGCTATTGCGGTATTGGGAATGTTACTACGTGTTCCTGCCATCGCTCCTATGTGAGCCCAGGGCGCTCCTGCACTTTTTACCGGGTATTGAGAGGCTGCGGGGATTGGGAGAAAACGTGCGTTGCACTGGTATGTGTGCAACCGGAATACCTCCCAGAAAGAAAGGCGATAAGGACATGGGATTGGGATGGCCTTTAAAGTTAAAAAGAAAAACACCAGTCGTGAAGGTGCGACCGGCGAACTTGCTGCTGCGCTCGATGAGCGCCAAGAACGCGCGTGAAGCGCCAAGAACGCGCGTGACGGAGAACACGCGTAAAGGTACAGGTCGAAAAATCTGTACCACAGGGGGCTTGAACTCGTAATCCCGCATGGTAAAATTGTTTTTCGCTGAGCACCCGAAGTAACAGGTGCTTCATTGGCGGATGTAGGAACCGCACGTCAAGAAGTTCAGAGGATTGCGAAGGCAGTTCAATCCCGAACCAGTGACTTCTTGAAAAGACGTATCCAGCGTCGTAACGCTGCTGCCTGCTGTACTCGTCGCACCGGCGAGAGAAAATGTAAAACCCCGCTGTTGGGCTGGAATCTAAAGGGCGACGTGCGCCCGAAGGTTCTATCCAATGCGCCGTAAGAAAATTGTGCCTATCGTTCCCGCTGTGCCTGCCATGACGCCAGCACCGTCAACCTATTCCGAACCTATCTTGACGCCGAGCGAGTTAGCGGCGGCGATTAAAGTTCCCGAGAGTTCGATTTACGAGATGACTCGCAACCGCAAGAATGGCAGACGCCCGATGCCGAAACTCAAGGCCGGTCGGGAGCTTCGCTTCAAGCTGAGCGCCGTTGTGCAGTGGATGGAAGAGAATGGCCGCCGTAGAGCCGCCTAGCGACGCTTGATGGCTTTGTAGCGTTTCTCTACGGCTTCCAGAGCTACTCTGCTGCGTTCCAGCGACGGCTTGATGTAGTGCTTGCTGGTCACGTCTTTCGTCGAGTGGCGCAAGATGTGTTTAACCGCCTTTTCTCACAAGAGATAGAT
>CAXMLS010000203.1:0-1631 GCA_964194235.1 uncultured bacterium
TGGTTGCGTACGCCGGCGGGTGCGGCTCGAAGGTCCACGCCGTATCCGTTCCCAGTTCCGCTTGGATGCCCAGCGAGCTCAGCAATTGTTGCGATTCCGTGTTGCGCGTAATCACCAGCGATTCGTTTACATACCGCGCGCACATATTTTGAATCAACGGGTCCATGTGTCCCGCTTCGCCGCCATATCCCACCGACAATTTGTTTTCCGCCGACGCCATTCCCAGCGACCCGATCATCATCGTGGTCAGCGCATTCGCAAATTTGCTCTTGAACATCGAGCCTTCGCAGGCGATCACGCCGTGATTTTTCCGGACCTCGCGATACAAAAACGGCGGGAACATATCCGGCAGGTGTACTTGCCGCGTCCCCTCGAAATAACCCTTCGTGCGTTCAAAGTCCTGCGTCATCACGCTGAAATCCCCGTTTCCCGCGCCCAGCACGTGACGGATCTGGTGCAGCATTTCGTTCACGCGAACATCGCTGCCGGTGTTGCGCGTCCCGTTGTAGCCCGCGAAGAGCAGCCGCAGCTTTTCTCCGGTCTTCCAGCGCTGCCCGCGTCCAAACATCCAGCTCAGCCGCGTCATCTCAATCAGCGCGCTGACCCACGCCACTAAAATAAAGTCCGTCATGCGCTCACTCCCCCCGCAGTAGCGGTAACCGGAACAGTCGCGCTTGCAGCCGTCGGCCACGCTTTCGCCGGATAGCGGAATTTATTTTCGCGGCTGAATTTCAAAAGCGGATACGCATACGTGGAAAACTTTGCCGGTGCCTCGCCCAGCTCCGCCACCACGCGCGAATTATCGAACACCGTATTCCAGTTCAGATATGGCCAGAAAACTTTCAGCAGGGACGCGCCATATCCCATAGCGCCGCCGCGCCGCGAAAGCCACTCCACCATTCCCGAAAATGGTCCGGCCAGCCATGGCCAGTACGATGGCTTGCTCGTTCCTCCGGCTGTAGCCAGCCCATCCGTCAATTCGCGAAATGTCTGCGAGCCCTCGCCCGAAGATAAATGATAAATCGTGTGCGCCGGAGCGTCTTTTTGATGAATGCTGACAATCGCTTTGCCCACATAATTGGCCGGCACGATATCGATGCGATCTTCCGGCCGCAGCGGCAAAACCGGCAGCTTCGCCAGCGCATCGAACGCCTGCGCCATATCGAATTGCGTGGTCTGCGGCCAGCGGCTGTCGCCCAGCACAATCGCCGGACGAAAAATCGTCGTCGGCACATCCGGCAGCAGTTGGTGCACCATGTGCTCGCCGAATTTCTTCGTACGCGCGTACGGATCGTAATCCGAGCGCGCCCAATCGATCGACGCATCCTCGGTTACCGTCTCGTCCTGCCGCCGGCCCGCCACCGCCACCGTTGAAACATGCGAGTAGCGCCGCAATCCATTGCGGTTCTGCGCGCGCCGCGCCAGCTGGATCACTTCCAGCGCGCCGCGCAAATTCACATTCGTGCACTGTCGTTCCGATTTGCGGTTCAGCGAAGCCGCGCAGTGAATGATCGAATCCGTCGAGTCCACCAGCGCGTGATACTCATCGTCCGCCAAACCAAATCGCTCGTCCGTCAAATCTCCGGTAAAAATTCGCACGCGCGAATTAAGGCTGTCTCTTATACACATCT
>CAXMLS010000204.1:0-2405 GCA_964194235.1 uncultured bacterium
ATCACCCAGAAAAGTTCTAAGATCGTCCACTCGGGCGCGCCATTTCCCCAATGAAAACGAGGTTTTGCGAGAATTTGGAAAGTCCGGGTCGCTGACCTCAATGATTAACCATCCAAACCACACAAGCTTCGATGAACCCAACGACCCCTACTTCCTAAAGAATGCTTCATCAAATTTCCCGGAGTTTTTGAGTAATTGAGCCGCGATTCTGGCGTTGGCTGTCAATTCGTCTGGCCGATTGTGCATGGTAGTCAACATTTGCCAAATCGACTTCGGTGACTCACCCAACATTCGCCTATAGAGCAAAATCTTGAAAATATTTAGGTCTGCCTCGGCCCGGAACGTCAGACCGGCTATATCGAAGCTTTTCTCTAGACCGTGAGCAATCATCCGCACGCAGATAGGATTTCCGTGCGTGAGGGCATGCAGGCAGTCGATGAAAGGCTCCTTGATTCCCGGAGCGTTTCGTTCTAGTGCGGACTGTCTACCATTGCCTAGCTTTTCGTTAATCATTGAATCCATTTTCACCAAATTAGGACTGCCAGGTCGTTCAAACGTCAGTTTCGTAGCCTCTTGTAGTTTCTCCGCATTGGCCCACATCAAGAACCATATCCCACGTCTCGTGTACTCGATGAAGCTCCGCACGCTGACGAGAAAGTGGAAATTGTTGACTCCGCGCTGCCGCTTCAATCCCTCGTAAATTGCCGCGCTTGCGTTGAGATATTGAGTCGCGACGAACAGTCGGTACTTATCTTTGCTCAATGGCACGATGTTGCTCATGATTGCACGTCCTCTCGAACTCTCATGAATCTAGCAGTCAACATAAGAGTTAAGGTGCTTTGAACTCGCGTTCAGATATCCGTCCAACCCGTCAGCGTTCGTATTTTAGCCGCCATAGCTTGGCCATGTTGAGACGGATACTACCGCGATGAGGGAGCACCCGAGCGCGAAAAAGCCTCTTGGCATCGCGACGTCAAAAAGGGTTAAGCCAGACAAACCCCCGAAGGGCTGCTCTTACTCCGATACTTTTCAAATTGACCTAACGAGAAAATAATTCACATGTAGTAGTAATGACTCACAAGGACTTCAGTTCGATTCCGAATCGCGCGTGCTTCTCTACTTCTCCAGCACTGTTTTTGAGGTAAACTCACGCCGTGACGATTCGCGAGTTCTTTTTGGAAAACTTTGCTGGCGACCTTGAATACCATCCGCGCCGCGCTGTGCTTTATTTTGGTCTTGGTGGCGCTGCCCTTTGCTTTTGGATCTTCTCGTCACGCGAGAGCAAATTCACTGCCGTCCCTCTGGTTTTCGCTCTGGGCAGTCTTACACTTCTGCTAAAGGGCATCTTCCTTCTCCGGGGGTCGTCGGAGGGACTCGGCCTTTCGCAACAAGAACTCGATGCTCTCTCCGATCCTTCCAATCGGAAGAGCCTACCGTCAATCACTTCTCAAGCCGCCCAAATCGTTCAGGATTTTGGCACAGGATCATTCCTACTTTGGCCCCTCCTAAACATGGGCAAGGATATCGATCATTCTTGGGACAACCCGCCGCGTTTTCTCGTGTTCCTTTCAGGGGTAATCTTGTTTTTTCTAGGCTGGCTCATGCGCCGCCTCACCTCATCTTTTCCTCCGCAGCCAGATAGCTAGCTTCAGTGCCACGTTCATTGCGATTTTTGGGGGGAGTGTGTTAAGTCCTGGTGAGCCCGCACCGCTAATCGGACAAGTGCCTTCGAACCGCCAAACAAGTTACAAGCTCACTCCGGCAGACAAACCAGTTTCTGGCAGAGCTGCCACAAAATCACCCAGAAAAGTTCTAAGATCGTCCCCTTGGGCGCACCATTTCCCCAATAAAAACCCATGTTTTTGATGGCGAACCGAGCGAGACGGGAAAAACTTTTAGGCACCTTTTAGTTTTGGCGGTATGTCAGGGCTCGCGGGCTTTATGAAAATCACGCATCACGACCTTAACTTCGAATTTCCCGACGATTGGCGGAGTGAGTCGGGAATGACGGGTTTCGTTCCGGCAACCCGCGCATACCGAACCGCAAAAAGCCCTCGAATATTGACCGTGAGCATCGACGATGTTGGCCCGGTCAACCTTGCTCTCCGTCGACAAATTTTCTTGGACAGCGACGAAGAGGGAACTGCGCGCGAGCGGGTATCGAGGATTTTTCGAGGGTTTCGTCGGGGCGATGCGATTCCGCCGGTTGAAATCGTCGACGGAAAGCCCGGCTACGGGTACCGATTCAAACTCACTCACGGAGCTCATCGGTTTTATTGTTCCGTCGCGGCGGGGTTTACGCACGTTCCAGCGGTGCGGACCACCTTTGACGTTACCGACTCATTTGCGTGAACGCGTAGAGGCGATTTGAGGGGTTCAAATTTTTCTCGCACGAGGTTAGAGGC
>CAXMLS010000205.1:0-1588 GCA_964194235.1 uncultured bacterium
CGATCACGGAAAGCCGGTCCGCATCGGCGTGAATGGCGGCTCGTTGAATCAAGAGCTGGTGATGCAGAAAATGCAGGAAAATACCGATCGGAACCTCGGTAAAGAATCCGAAGAAATTATCAATGAGTGCATGGTTCTGTCCGCGCTGCAATCCACCGAGCTGGCCCTCGAATCCGGTTTGCGCCAAGATCAAATTATTATTTCGTGCAAAACTTCGCGGCCGCGCGATCTGATTACCGTGTACCGGGACCTGAGCGCGAAAACCGAGCAACCGCTGCATCTGGGGCTTACCGAGGCGGGAATGGGTACCAAGGGCCTGGTGTGGTCCGCGGCATCTCTGGGAGTGCTGCTGTACGACGGCATCGGCGACACCATACGCGTATCTCTGACGCCGCGTCCGGGCGGAGATCGCCGCGAAGAGGTATACGCGGCTTGCGAGCTCCTGCAGTCGTTGGGCCTGCGATCGTTTTCCCCCAGCGTTACGGCATGTCCCGGTTGCGGGCGCACCACCAGTACCACATTTCAGGAATTGGCGGAGAGCGTTCAAGGCTACATTCGCGACATGATGCCCATCTGGAAAACGCAATACGACGGTGTCGAGGAAATGACGCTGGCCGTCATGGGCTGCATCGTCAACGGTCCCGGAGAATCCAAAGCCGCAAATATCGGAATCAGCTTGCCAGGCACCGGGGAAGCGCCTCGCTGCCCCGTCTATATCGACGGAAAAAAAGATGTCACGCTGGAAGGCACCTACGCGGAGCTTGCGGTCGCTTTTCAGGCGCTGGTCGATAACTACATCGAGAAAAAATACCCACGCAAAGCCGTCGAAGCTGCTCCAGCAGGGCGCTCAGGAACCCGGTGAAAATCACCCGCGAAGATGTTATGCGCGTTGCCGAACTCGCCTATCTGGACTTGAGCGAGAGTGAACTCGAAACCTACCGTCGGCAGATCGACGAAATCCTCGAGTACATCGGCAAATTAAACGAGCTGGATACCACGGCCGTCGAGCCCATGGCTCAGGTGCTGTCCAGCGATCAGGAAGCCGACGCTACTATGCGCGAAGATCTGGTGACGCCTTGCGGCATTGCACCGGATGTTTTGCACCAGGCGCCCGATCCGGAGCCGCCGTATTTCCGCGTGCCGAAAGTAATTGAGCGATAGGACACTGCATCCTGCGGCGCTCGACCTTGAGCTGACGAAAAGACTCGCTTCACTGAATAAGTAAAGAGACGGGAAATTTTCCTAACTTGACCACCGACTGGACGATTGAAGGCGTTCGAGAAGCGCTGACCGCAAAAACGATCTCCGCGCGCGAACTCAGCGCGGAATTCTATAAACGCATTGCTACGCGCAACCCTGAATTGAACGCCTACCTGGCTCTTTCTCCCGAACGTGCTCGCAAGCAGGCGGATAAGATCGATGCGCTGATCGCCGCTGGAAAACCGTTGCCGGCCTTGGCGGGCGTCCCGATCGCGATAAAAGACGTACTCAGCACGCGCGGAATCACCACCACCTGCGGCTCGAAAATACTGGAAAAGTATGTTCCGCCGTACGATGCCACCGCGGTAGAGCGGCTTGACGCGGCGGG
>CAXMLS010000206.1:0-6990 GCA_964194235.1 uncultured bacterium
CGACATTTTTTATTGCGGTGTATGACAGCGCAACACGCACGATGCGTTATACGAATGCCGGGCATCTGCCTTCGTTTCTTCTGAGCCAGGGCCACACCGTGCACCTCGATAAAGGCGGCATGGTGCTGGGAGTCTACGAGGACTACGTTTATGAGGAGAGCACGCTTTCCGTCCCCGCGGATGCGCTTTTGATTGGGTATAGTGACGGACTGATCGAGCCGGAAAATGTTTACGGCGAGGAATTCGGAATCCGGCGATTGCAGGAGGCGGCGGTCCGCGTGCAGTCCTCCACGCCGAGCACCGTCGCGGAGTCGCTGATGACCGCCGCGGAAGAATGGGCGGGAAGCGCGGACCAGGCGGATGACATGACGGTGATCGTGGCGCGCTTGCGGTAGTTCGCGCTGAGTGGCTGGGCTATACTGAATCGCTTCCTGGAACAAATGCAGTTTTGAGAGGCCAGGAGAGGGATGTCCCTGCGAAATCGAGTGGCGCTGGTAACCGGAGGAAGCCGCGGCATCGGGCGCGGAATTGCGGCACGGCTGGCGCAAAACGGCGCACGCGTGGCGATTGCGTATCGCTCGAATAAGGCGGCGGCGCAGCAGACGCTGCGGCAACTGCAGGCAAGCGGGACGGAATGCGTCGCGGTGGAGACGGATATTTCCGATCCGGCGCGCGCGGAGGAACTGGTCAAGACGGTAGTGGAACGTTTTGGTCGCGTCGATATCGTGGTGAACAATGTGGGGGATTTCCGCTGGGGAACGGTGGCGGAGACGACGCTGGAAGATTGGCAAGGTATTTTTTCTTCGAACCTGCTTACGGTGCTTTATGTTTGCCGCGCGGCGTTGCCGCATATGCGACGGACGTGCTGGGGTCGCATCGTGAATCTGGGAGCTGTGGGGGCGGAGCGCGCGTTCGGGCAGGCGAAAATTTCGGCGTACGCAGCGGCCAAGGCGGCGGTGGTGGCGCTATCGCGGTCGCTGGCGCTGGAAGAAGCGAAAAACGGAATCACCGTAAACGTGGTGAACCCTTCAAGTATCGATGAGAACGAATTGACGCTGGACGAAGCGCGGAAAATACGCGATGCGCGATTTCCGATTGGGCGTCCGCCAACCGTTGAGGATGTCGCCGCCACGGTGGCGTTCTTTGCATCCGAAGAAGCTGAGTACGTCACCGGACAGGTGATGAATGTCAGCGGCGGATGGATGCTGTAGCGCGACGTGATCCTGCCATGAAAGCACTCAGCGCCGCAGAAATGCGCGAGGTGGACCGCCTGACGACCTCGCGGTTCGCAATATCCGGATTACAACTGATGGAAGCTGCGGGGAAGCATGTGTGCGATGCCGTGGTGCGCGGCATTGGCCGCGATAGTGGGCGGCATCGTGTGCAGGAGTCAAGGCAGGGCCTGCGCGTTGCGATTTTATGCGGGAAGGGAAATAACGGTGGTGACGGTCTGGTGGCGGCGCGGCACCTGCGGGTGGCGGGAGTGGATGCAAAAGTTTTCGTTTTTGGCGATCCGGCAAAAATGAGCGGCGATGCTGGGGAAAATCTGCAGCGATGGCGTGCGGCTGGCGGCGTGGTGACTGCAGTGGAATCGGAGACCGGTTGGGAAAAAATACGGGCGGAAATTGCCGGGTCACACGTGGTTGTCGATGCGTTACTCGGAACCGGATTGCGTGGCGCCGCGACGGGATTGATCGCGCGAGCCATTTCGGATGTAAATGAGCTTTCTAACAATGCGACGTTGGCGCGACCGGCTTTGATCTTCGCCGTGGATATTCCGTCGGGATTGCCCTCGGATGGGGAGGCTGCCGAAGGGCCGGTGCTGCGGTCACACAAAACAGTGACGTTTTCCGCTCCGAAGATGGGCCAACTGGTGTCTAGAGATGCCGCGACTGGCGGAACGCTTGAAGTTTTTCAAATCGGCTCGCCGAGGGAATTGGTGGAGGAAGTTGGGCAGGGAATTGTGCGATGGTCCGAAGCGGAAGAATTTGTCGCTTTGCCGCTGGTGCGGGCCGCGGATTCGAATAAAGGATCGTATGGGCACGTGCTGCTGGTTGCCGGGTCCACAGGGAAAAGTGGAGCCGCGGTGCTTGCGGGGCGCATGGCGCTGCGCGGCGGGGCGGGACTGGTGACGATTGCCTTGCCAGCGACGGTGTTGCCGATTGTGGCGAGCGCGCAAGCGGAATACATGACGGAGCCGCTGGCAGCGACGCAAGCGGGAACAATCGCGCGGGAAAATATGGATGGGGAGAATTGGACCAGGATCGAGCAGGGCAAGAGTGTCTTGGCGATTGGTCCTGGTCTCGGAAGCGAAGCGGAAACGCAGGAATGCATTCGCGCGATAGTGCGAAAGACCGCGTTGCCAGTGATCGTGGATGCGGACGGACTGAATGCATTTGCGGGGCGCGCGGACGAGTTGCGCGAACGGAAGGGTACGTTTCTGGCTATTACCCCACATCCGGGCGAAATGGCGCGTTTGTTGGGATGCGCGATACGCGACATTCAGGCCGATCGACTGAAAGCGGCGCGGGAAGCGGCGCAGCGGTGGAATGCACATGTGATTCTGAAAGGATTTCATACGGTCGTTGCGGCACCGGATGGAAGAGTTTTTGTAAACACGATGGGGAATTCCGGGTTGGCAAAAGGTGGTACGGGAGATGTGCTCACGGGACTTCTGGCGGCGCTGACTTCGCAGTTCAAAACAGGGGACTGGTTGAGAGTTCTGGCTCTCGGCGTATATTTGCACGGGTTGGCGGCGGAGATCGCTGGTGAGCAAACTGACGCATCGGGATTGCTGGCGGGAGATTTGACGCATACGATCGGTCAGGCGCGCGCGAGACTAGTTGAGGAGTTGCAGAAGGGTGGTTGAAGAAATTATCACCAACTCCGCTGAGGAAACTACGCGCTGGGGGCGGGAATTTGCGGCGCAGCTGGCGGCACCGGTGGTGGTGCTGCTTTCGGGTGAGCTGGGCAGCGGCAAGACCACGCTGACAAAAGGGATTGTGGCGGGACTTGGCGCGGCACAGGAAGACGCGGTCACCAGCCCGACATTTACGCTGGTGCACGTTTATGGGTCGACGGCCAAGGTGTATCACGCGGATCTTTATCGCTTAGAAAATTTTCATGATTTCGAAACGCTCGGGTTGGAAGATGTATTTGAGAAACCGGCAGTGGTGATCCTGGAATGGGCCGAGCGATTCCCGTTGACGCTGCCGTGGCCGCGGTTCCAAGTGCGGTTGGAACATCTTGGCGGCGACGCTCGACGATTGACGGTGGTGTCCGAGGGCGGTGACCAAGCCGTAGCTAACTCTCTGGGAACGTAAAAAACCCCATTTCTTGCTGCACTACGCCACGGCTGGTAGTTTGATAACAGCCCCTTCTGGTGAGTGTATGGCCAAGGAATCCGTGTCGCCGAACGCAACGGACGCGGTTCGAATCGAACTCAAAAGCTATAACGTCACGCTTCCGATGGGATCGTTGTGCATCGGTGTGGACAACATCCACCACGACGTGTTTTTGAGCCCGAAGTTCACGCAAGCCGCGCGCGACTACGTCTTCGACATGATTCGCCAGAGCACCAAAGCGACGTATTTTCCGGGAATTGAGCTGCGCGGCAATCGCGGACCGGACAACGCGGCGTTCCGCAAACTGCTGATCGAACTACTGCAAAGCGCATTAACCCAAGCGAAATACCACAAAAACATTGAGATCGACGTGCTGTTCCGGTTGGCGCTGCTGAAATTTATGATCGGCGAGATCGGCAACCAGTTTGCGAACCTAATTCTGGAAGGCAAAGAGTGGATTAGGCAGCGCGGTGAACATTTCGAACGCAGCCAACAGGCGCACGTGATCAAGGCGCGGCTTTCCGAGTTGCAGTCGGCGCGGCGCACGGTGATTCGCGGAGCCGGGCAGCAGATTGCGCAAATCATCGCGGACGTGGAAGAGCAGGTGATTTCGAAGGCGCGGCGCGCGCTGTTTGGCGACGAGTTTTCGACTTTTTATGAATTGCTGAAAAACCGGCTGATCTTTCTGGATGGCGGGAAGGACGATTTTTATTTTCTGGAGCATTACGTCCTGCTGGGAAATTATGCGCGAGACCTGGATCGCTTTGAGGCCATGGACGTACTTTTCCAGAACTTCCTGCGGAATGCGGGATTGGCGATACACCAGGATCCGGCGCATCTCGAAGCGATACGGGCGCATGACGAAGAAGTGCAGCAGGAACGCGCGGTGCGCGAGGACCTTTCGAACCTGGGAGAGCAGCGCAACGCCGCTCTTAAAAAACTTGAGCGCCAGGACGGTTTCATTACCAAGTTTATGGGTTCTTCCGATCCTTCGGAGCTGAAGGCGTCGCTCTCGGATATCGAAACGCGGCTAAAGCATCAGGAAGGCAAGCTCGAGCAGCTTAGCGTGAGGATCGACACGGCAAAAGAGAAAGTGGAGTTCTGGGATAAACAATTTGGCAGCTTGTTGGGCGACTACCTTAACGATGCAGAGAATGCGAAGCGATTGTTCGATGCGTCGAATGGTCCCGCGAACGAGGCGGCGTTGCGGGCGCGATTGCTTTCGGAGCTGATAGCGAAGCTGGAGGAGCGGGGACTTCTGCACCACGCGCTGGCGGGATATGAAATACGATCACTGGCGCCGGAATACAGCCCGCCGGTGCACTTGCAGCAACTGCGCAAGGCGCTGGTATCCAAGGAAGAACTGAAGCGCGTCGCGGAAGTGCTGAAACAGGTTCCGGCGCGCAAATTGTCGCTGAAGCCGATTGAGGAACTCTCGAAAAGAGTCCATCGATACTCGCGCGAGGACACGCAAACACTGGTGCTGAAATTTGCGGTGGATTTTTTGCGGCTGCGGCGTGACTTGCGGGATGCGGAACATTTAACGACGTGCATGGAGCGCATCAACCTGGTCAGCACGGAGCAAACGCGCGAATTGTCGCGATTGAATAACCGGCTGTACGAATGCGTGCTGCAGGAAGAAGCCAAGCCGCAGCACGATCAGGTGGTGTCGCACGTGATTATCAAGGCGGACGTGCGCGGCTCGACAAAGATGACGCAGGATTTATTAGCGCGGGGACTGAGCCCGGCATCGCACTTCAGCCTGAATCTGCACGAGCCGGTGAAGAAATTGCTGGACCGCTACGCGGCAAAAAAAGTGTTTATCGAAGGCGACGCCATTATCCTGGCGATATTTGAAACGGAAGCGACACATACGTTCGCGCGCGCGGTAGCCAAGGCGTGCCTGCTATCGCGGCAAATTCTGGCGGTGTGTAGTACGTACAACGAGCGAACGGCGGGGAATGATTTGCCGAAGCTGGAATTGGGCCTGGGAGTGGCGTATCAGGGATCGGCGCCGACCTATTGGACGGACGGCGATTCGCGTATCATGATTTCGAAGGCGCTGAATTTATCAGACCGGCTGTCGGGCTGCGCGAAACTCGCGAAGCGATTGCTGACCGATCAGCAATCGGATTTTTCATTATTTCAGTTTTTGACCTCGCTGGAAGGCGCATCGACGGAAGAACTGGACGAATTCCTGGTGCGCTACAACCGAAACGGGATTGAATTGAATGAAGAAGGGTTTCAGAAGTTGTCAGAAGAAATTTCGCTGGACTCCATTGACACCAAGCTAGACATGCCGTGGGGCAAAGAGAACGTGACTCTGTTTTTCGGCGAGGTGCCGATGGGAGAGTCGGTGGAGCTGCTGGTTCTGCGCAAAGGCCTGGCGCGGCAGATTCTGGCGGACGGACGAGTGGGCGCGGCATCAACGCATCCGTACTATGAAGTGTGCACGAGCGCGGGATTATACGAGTTGGTAGGGGCGTTGCTTCGCAGCCAGCAAGTGGCCACGGTGGAATCGGCCTGAATCGTGAGCAGAAGCGCTACGCGGTAAATTTCCAAAAACAACTTAGAAAACGTCTCGGCCTGCATGCGAGAATGCTGGTCGACAGAAAATGATTAATCGCCTGCTTCTAGCTCTGTCCGAACCCACCGTAGCGCATAACGTGAGGCACTGGTTGGTGCAACTAGGCGGCCTGGGGCTGATTCCACTGGGGATTCTGGATAGCTCGGTGGTGCCACTGCCGGGCAGCATGGACGTGCTGACGATCGTGCTCAGTGCGCGTGACAGTCGCTTATGGTGGTATTACGCGCTGATGGCCACGATCGGGTCGGTGCTGGGCGGGTATCTGACGTTTCGCATCGCCCACAAGGGCGGGAAAGAAACGCTGAAGCGAAAATTTCCGCGCGCGAATATGGAAAAGGTGAGCGGAATATTCGAGCGGTGGGGATTTGCGTCCGTGGTGATCGCGGCGTTGCTGCCGCCGCCGGCGCCGATGGTTCCGTTCGTGATTGTGGCTGGCGCGATGCAATATTCTCCGAAAAAATTTGTGGCGGCGCTGGCTTTAGGGCGAGTGATCCGATACACGGCGTTCGCGCTGCTGGCGGCACGGTATGGCGCGCGAATCATCCGATGGCTAACGCACTACCGGCATCCGTATTTGTATGCGTTTGCTGGAGCGGCGGTAATCGCGGGCTTGGTGGTATTTCTTTTGATGGCTGCCAGACGGAAAAAACATGGACACCGGCCGAAGGGTTAGTTCGAGCGACATTGGCGCGTTAGTGGCCATGCAACCTGGCAGTCGTGAACTAATCTTCCTGCGCTGGAATTTTGTTGCGAGTCAAGGCCGTTTTTGTGGGAGCCGTTAAATCCGGCACGTAGTTTATACTTCAGGCGGAGGCGAAAATAGTCCGGTGACTGTCGCGGCCTTCAAAGCCGCTGATTCGGTCCTTCGCGGGTCGAATGGTGGGTTCGACTCCCACACGCCTCCGCCATATGCATTTAATATGACGGAGCTTACAAAAGTACGGGGCGGCAAAAGGCGGCATTAGCGTGGAAAGATCCGGCTCTTGTAAGCACGTTTCAGCGGCACGAGTGACAACCGGATTTAAAGCCCTTTTCATCTACAACGAATTCTATAAGACC
>CAXMLS010000207.1:0-2333 GCA_964194235.1 uncultured bacterium
GCCAGATGTCGGCATTCTGGCGTAGCGTAGCGTCGCGTATGCAAGTTGCTTGCTGTCCGGAGAAACGGCCACTTCAATGTCCTGGCCTGCTCCAGTGGTTATTTGCTGTAACGGCCCGCTGACGGTTCCATTCGCTTTTACTGGCGCGCGCCATATGTTTATGCCGCCGCTGCGATAGGAAGAGAAATAGATGAAGTTTCCCGACGCCGACCAGGCTGGACGCATATTGCTGAAGAAGTCGTCGGTAATTCCATGCATCTGTTTTGATTCCAGGTCGACTACGCGAATATCAAATTTCGTTCTCACCAGATTTTGAAACACGATTTTGCCGGAGTCCGGAGACCATGCCGGTGCGACATGGGCGACTTCTTCGCTGGTGTCCGTGGTGATCTGTTGCGGATTGTGACCCTCGCGGTCAACCACCCAGATGCGCCGAGGACCCGCCCAGGACGCGTCCACTGCGATGCGCTTGCCATCGGGTGAATACTTCGGGTTGAATGCGTTCTCGATGAGTTTATTTTCCTTGCCGGTGGTCACGTCCAGCATCCACAAATCCGCGCCCTCAACAAATTCGCCAAAGACATCACCGGGTTGTAGTTTCACGCCGGGTTGACGGGCACGCACAAACGCAATTTGTTTTCCATCCGGCGACCACGTCGGCTGGAGTTCGTCAAAATCGCCGTGCGTCAATTGCGAGTCCTGCCCGGACGGCAGATCTTTGCGAAAAATCTTGCGCGTCTTCCCGGCTTCGCCCGCATATACGATATTTTTTCCGTCAGGCGACCATGCGGGATATTCTTCGATTCCTTCCGCGAAGGTTAGTTGCGACAGCGTGGTGTGCAAAGGTGTCCGCGAATTTTTCCATCGCGTGCCTACCAGGACGGCCGCCACGATGGCCACCGCGCAGGCTATTGCCGCAATTAACCAGGGCGACCATCTGCTATGCCCCGCTTCTGACGGAACGGCAACGATCCGTGACGATTCGCTATCGCGCTTCATGCGCTGCAGGTCTGCCCGAATTTCTGCCGCGGCCTGATACCGCAAGTTGCGATCTTTTTCCAGCGCCTTGAAAATGATGCGCTCCAATTCCGGCGGCATGTCGGGATTTAAACGGAGCGGGGACAGCGGCTTTCGCTCGAGAATGGCGTTGTAAATCACGCCGGAACTTTCCCCGCGAAAGGGAAGCTGCCCCGTCCCCATTTCGTACAGCACCACTCCAAACGAGAACAGGTCCGTGCGGGCATCGAGTTCCTTCGCGCGCACTTGTTCCGGCGACATGTATCCAACCGTTCCCAAAGTGCTGCCGGGACTTGTCAATTGGTCGGCGTCCACTCCCTGTGTGAGCAGTGTGTCCGCAATCTCTGTCGAGCTTTTTGCCGCACTGACTTTCGCGGCCAGACCGAAGTCCAGAATCTTTGCGTGGTCCCGCTCAGTCAGGAAAATATTCGCGGGTTTAATATCGCGATGAACGATGCCTTTCGAGTGCGCGGCATCCAACCCGTCCGCCACCTCGATCGCCACGTTCAGCAGTCGTTCCAGTTCCATGGGCCGGCCAGCAATCGCGTGTTTCAGAGTCTGGCCTTCCAGATATTCCATGACGATATACGCCTTACCGGCCTCTTCACCGGTGTCATAAATCGTGCAGATGTTCGGATGATTCAGTGCGGACGCGGCTTGCGCTTCGCGCTGAAAACGCGCCAGCGCCTGCGGACCTTTGGCCACATCATCGGGAAGAAATTTGAGCGCTACGAAACGGTGAAGACGCGAATCTTCCGCCTTGTAAACCACGCCCATTCCGCCACCGCCAATTTTCTCGACGATGCGGTAGTGCGAAACGGTTTTTCCCGTAAGAGACGGCGCGTCAGACATGTCGCCGCAATATTAGTTGGTGCTCTCGAGGCAAGTCAACGAAGCTCGGAAAGGCAATTCAATTCTGATTAACGAGTCAACGCGCCAGTCGTTCCGCGTTCACCGCGGCGCCTATGATTCCTAATTCGTCATTCGCGGGAATAAATTCAAACCGGCTGCCCTGCAGCGGGCTCATCCTCACCATCTCATGCACGGTGCGGTCGAGCAGATTCACGTCGATGAACCTGGCATTTTGTCCGGTGATATAAAATTGCCCCGGACCTTCCATATGAATACTCGTGGAGGTGGCGGCGGCGAGCGCGCGGTGGCAGTTCAGGACAAAATCGGCGCACCGCTGGTCGCCGGCACGCGCATTGGCAAAAATTTCTTCGGGTTCCAGATCCAGAAAGCGCATGCGCATCGCGCGGTAGCCGAGAAACCCTTCCAGATGACCGAGCCCGCCGCACCCGCAATATTTTTCTTTC
>CAXMLS010000208.1:0-1550 GCA_964194235.1 uncultured bacterium
TCGGTCGGCAGCTTTTCGTAGGGCTTTCCCAACGAACCAATGCCGAGGGCGTGCGGCAACTGCAATGTATCGTGGAGCAATTCAATTACAAAGTAATCCCCGTGCCGGTCACCGGCTGCTTGCACCTGAAGTCTGCGGTGACCCTTCTCGGTGGCGACACAGTATTAGCCAATCGTAAGTGGTTCGAAGCGTCGTGCATCGCCGGGTACGAATGGATCGATGTTGCGCCCGAGGAGCCACATGCGGCGAACGCGCTGGCGTTTGAGAGCGGCGTGGTTCTGCCGGCGTCCTTCCCGTCGACGCGCGCGCGGATTGAGGCTCGTGGATTTGAAGTGGTGCCGCTGGATATCTCGGAATTGCAAAAAGCGGAGTCTGGATTGACGTGTTCGAGTTTGTTGTTCGATGCGGAGTAACGCCTGATCTTTTGTCTGATTTCAATGGGTGCCCCAGACGCCGTTTTTCTGTGTGGGGGTTTTGTTCCATAAAACCCAGCCTCAAACAAACCCGCATCCATTAATTTATAGCGTTTTTGTCAGGACAAAAGTGCGCCTCATTGCGGTTTTTTAATGAGTGGGCCGGCCTGTTCAATACTTCCTTTTACCAGCTCGGTTTTTACTTCCGATTTTTGCCCGGCAAGAAGATTTATCTCCGTTTCATAAGTGCGGTAACCAGGCAGCTCGACTTTGATGCGATGCGTGCCCGGGCTGATCAGCATTGATCGGAATTTCCCGCCAAATTCGCTGGCATGCCCCACGAATTTATCGTCCAGAAAAACCGCGGCGCGCTTCGGCTCGATACTTAACTTTAATGTCGAGGTAACTTGTGGAGCGGTCGCCCGAGGACTTCTCAGCAGGACCGCATTTACCGTTTGCGTTTGCCCCGGCTCCACCACCACTTTTTTCACGAAATCGTCATAACCGGATTGCCGCACGGAAATTTCATGCTCGCCTGGCAGCAGCATAATCTTCTTGCTGCCCTTTAATTCCCTCAGGTACCCGACATACTGGCCGTCGATCCATACACCGGCATCTTTTTCGATTTTTGTCGTGCCTTCAAATTTAACTTCGCCCATCACCTGGTTCTGAGCGCGGCTCAGCGGCGCACCGAACGAGAGCATCAACGAAAAAAACGATATCGCCACGAAATTAACGGTCCCGCGCAATGAATAATTCTTCATGTTCAACTTGCTCCTCCTCCGGTCAAAGCACATGACAATCATGCGCCTAAAACGAGCCATATTCCCAGCGAAACACGCACGTGCTTCAGTCGTGATAGCGCGTTCCTGATCTCCTATTTTACCTCACCTCACAGCTAAAGATTAGATGCACTGCCGTGGTTCGTAGCACGGTATGCCTTAAACACGTATTCAAACGGCAGGCATTCCATTAGAATCGCGGCGCACTGCGACTGCACGGTGGCCATGGAGGATCGATGGGTTTTGGCGAGCGGATAACAGAAATCCGCGATGGATTTGAACGCCCGTTCTGGGTCGCAAACGTCAGCGAGTTGTTCGAACGGCTTTCGTACTACGCCTGTCTCTTATACACATC
>CAXMLS010000209.1:0-3422 GCA_964194235.1 uncultured bacterium
GGCAGGCAGGCCCAACTGCGAACCTGGGGCACCGTCCGTGCTTTTGTGATCCGCCGTCCGCAAGACGACGCGGAAGCCCTGCCAGTATCTTGCTTTTACATTGCCGCCGGAATATACTCTGTTTTCGCTCTTAAGCGGGTCGCACTAATGAGTGGGCGCAAGCCCACTTTTTTGTTGCCCCCCGGTTGCAGCATAAGCTGGACCGGCATAGGCCGGGGAGTCTTCATTTGGATTTGGAAAAAGTACGCCAGGCTGCCGAGCGCGTGGCGCGTTCCCAAGGGCTGGAGATCGCCGACGTCGAGTGGAAAGTAGGGAAACAGCGTTTTCTTCGGGTGTACATCGACCGAATTCCCGAACAATTCGTCGCAGCCGATACGGTTTCTTCGCCCCATGCGCCCGGAAGCAACGACGCGCCCGGGGCTGGAGAGTCCGAGGAAAATGTTTCGCCTCGGCCCAGTAGCCCGTATCCGAAAATTACGCATGGCGATTGCGAGCGGGTGAGCCAGCAGCTAAGCGTAATCCTTGATGTTGAGGAGCTGATTCCCGGACCGGCGTACGTGCTTGAAGTCAGCTCGCCGGGCATGGATCGCGCCCTGAAAAACGCCAGGGATTTTACGCGCTTCCAGGGACGTTTGGCGAAGGTTGTGACCGCCGAGCCGTTGGATGGCGCAAAATTTTTCGAAGGACGTCTGGCAGGTGTAGCGGACGAAAAAGTTCGCATCGAAACGCAAGGCAAGCACGCGAAGATCGTCGAGATTCCCCTCGATGCTATCCGCAAAGCGAACCTGGTGGTCGAATTTTAAAACGCCGTTAAATTTTTAAGTGTTTTTTAAGTGTAACGTCTGGATGCGCCCGGTACAGCGCGCATCGCAAGGAAACTTTTAGGATCCCGAAATGGCGAATCTGCTCTACCAACAGATCGAGATGCTCAGCCGCGAGAAGCATATCGAGCCGGAGGTGGTGGTCTCCGCGATCGAAGATGCCATGGTTGTCGCAGCGCGAAAGTACTACAAGACGGAAGAGGATTTGCGCGCCAAATTTAACCAGGAAACCGGCCAGATTGACGTTTTTTCCGTGCACATGGTCGTCGACCAGGTCACCGACGCCACCAAGGAAGTCAGCCTCATCGACGCCAGGAAAAAAAATCCCGATGCGGAAGTGGGTACCGAGATCGTCGCTTCGAAACCTACCGACGTTCTGGGCCGTATCGCCGCGCAAACCGCCAAGCAGGTAATCCTCCAAAAAGTGCGTGAAGCCGAGCGGGATACCATCTTCAATGAATATCACACGCGTGTCGGCGAACTGGTCACCGTGATTGTGAAGCGCGCGGAAGGCCCGGACCTCATCGTGGATATGGGCCGCACGGAAGCGCGCTTGCCCAAGCGCGAACAATCCAAGCTGGAAACCTACAATATCGGTGAGCGCCTGCGTGTGGTCATCAAGATGGTTGACCGCGCAGCCAAGGGCCCGCAGGTCATCGTCTCGCGCGCCGATGCTCACCTGGTGCAACGCCTTTTTGAAATGGAAGTCCCCGAAATTTATGACGGTACGGTGCAGATTCGTTTCGCCGCGCGTGAAGCCGGCGAGCGCACCAAGGTTGCCGTGGCCAGTCGCGACAAGGATGTCGATCCCGTAGGCGCGTGCGTAGGTATGAAAGGCATGCGCGTGCAATCCATCATTCGTGAATTGCGCGGCGAAAAAATCGACATCATTCCGTACAGCGAAGAAACCGTGGCCTTCGCGCAGAAAGCCTTGAGCCCCGCGAAAGTTACGCGCGTGCAAATCACCGATCCTGAATTGCGCAAGCTCGAAGTCATTGTCGAAGACTCGCAGCTTTCACTCGCCATCGGCAAAAAAGGCCAGAACGTTCGACTGGCCAGCAAGCTCATTGGCTGGGACATCGACATCAAGAGCGAAGAAGAAAAGCGTCGCGAGATTGAAGATCAGATGACGCGCCTCACTGCGCCGGCCATCCCGCTGACGGCGCTGGCTGGTGTCGGCGCCAAAACCATCGAGAAAATGGAAGCTGCCGGAATCACCAGCGTCGAAGCTCTCGCCGGCATGACTCCCGAGCAGTTGATGGAAATTCCCGGCATCGGCGAGAAGATGGTCGATAAAATTTATCAGGCCGTGAATCGCTTCTATGAAGGTGGTGGAGAAGTTGCCGTTGCCGCCGTTGGTGAAGCCGCGGAAGGCGAAGCGCTTGCCGAAGGCGAAACCGCAACGGAAGAATCGCTCGAATCCGCTGACGAATCTTCCGCCGAGCCCGCGCCGGAAGCTGACGCGTCCGCCGAAGCAGGTGAAGCTGGATTGCAGCCTCACGACGAGTCAGCCGCGCCGGAAGAACAGACGGCGGCGGTTGAAGCCCAACCGGAACCTGAGGCCGGCGAAACTACTTCAGAAACAAAAGAACATGCAGCAGAGGATGCTCCCGAATCCGCTGAAGACGATTCGCAGCAACCGGAAGAGGCAAAGTCCTGAGCGAAGCAAATCAAGTCCGAATAAACGAACTGGCCCGTGAACTTGAAGTTAAGGCCAAGGCGATCATCGATCTCCTTCCGGGTTACGGCGTCACGGAAAAAAAGACGCATTCCAGTTCCATCCCGGAAGACGTCGCTGTAAAGGTTCGTAAGCACCTTCAGGGAGCATCAGACGCGGACGCCGCCTCCGAACCTACCGTGAAAGCGGACTCCCAAGCTAGAGAAGCCGCCGCCAAAACCGCGCGTACTCGACCAGCCGGTGCTCCTGCGCCTTCCGCACCGGTTGCCAAGCCCACTATTCCAGACGCGCCTGCGCCAGCCAGACCACCGGTCGCGGCGCCGACAGTATCGCCTGCGAGAACTGCGCCGCCTGCGGCGCCTTCAGCTACTGCGCCAACACCGTCGCCAAGTTCGACTCCGGCTGCGCCGCCCGCCGCCACACCGGTTGCCAAGCCCGCAACGCCGTCCTCGGCTCCTGCCGGTGTACCGCTTCGTCCGTCCACGCCTGCAGCTCAACCGGGTGCGCCAGCTGCTTCGCGCCCAGCATCTCCTCCGCCTGCTTCTGGATTACGGCCGCAGCCTCTGCCGCCGCGTCCAGCTGTGCCGCCGCCATCCGGTTTACGACCGCAGCCTCCAGCAACACGCACCGCGGCTTCTGCTCCCGGCAGTACCGCGCGCGCAGGAGCGCCTGCCTCCGCCGCACGTCCCCCGGCACCGGCTCGTCCTCCGTTGCCCACAGGCAATCGCGGCCCGCTTCCCAGCAGCACGCATGGCGCGTCGCGTCCCCTGGGCCAAGGCGTTCAACGCCCGGCGTCCGGTGGTCCTCGCCCAGGGCAGCCGATGCGCCCGCAGCAGCCAAGCCAGGGAAGAACCTTCCCGCCGCGTCCGGCAGGAACCGGCGCCGCGCCTTCCAGACCCTTTGAACCTGTCTCTTATACACAT
>CAXMLS010000210.1:0-11952 GCA_964194235.1 uncultured bacterium
GATGTGTATAAGAGACAGGTGCATTACAGTGCACACCGCAGACAATAAATGTTTGCGTGTGTTCCTTTTCGGAGGCTCAAGATTCACTATCACAGTGGCGCGCATACGGTTGTGGAGAATCAGGATTTGCTATCGGATTTCCCGCCGATCTCCTCACATCGGCTGCTGCAATCAAACAATGGTATTTAGCTCCTTGCATTTATGATCCTGTCCGGCAGCGTGCCATCGTTCGTTCGTTGGTTCAAGAAGTTCTTGAGGAAAATATTTCCCGCGCGTCAGGGGGTGAGGCTAGCGAAATTGAGGACGAGCACCTATTCAGCCCAGCGATGGCCGGAAATTTACTACCGTATCTCAATAGGTATGCTCCTATTTTGAAAGACGAGTCCTTTCGCGACGAAAAGGAATGGAGGGTTATATCAAGACCGCTGTTCTGTTCGTCCACGGCTTTCGACTTTCGAGAGGGAAAATCATTGCTAATTCCTTTTTCTAAGTTTCCTCTGTTTGGTGACAACTTAACGTTTGGGGTGCACAAGATAGTCATTGGTCCGACGCCAGACCACGCGCGATCCCAAAGTTCGGTAGTAAGCTTCCTGATGCGTGAACGATTGCTAAAAGGTTTGGAAGTTCCCGTCGAGATTTCCAAGGTTCCCTATCGAGCCTGGTGAGTCGCCTAGGAGTGACGCAAACCTCTCAGCAATCGGGGAAGGAAGAGAGTGACGTAGAGGGATTGCACTCGCGTTACTGCCGGGAAAGTCCGTTAGAAAAAAATGAGGGCGGCCCGTTTGAAGCCGCCCTGCAAATCACGTCGTTAAAGATGTAGTTGGGTGGTTATTGCTTGTCGTAAACCTGGATGTCGTGGGTTTTTACGCCAGCCGCGTTCGTTCCGGTGGCGTCGACAGTGGCAACTTTGCCGTCCTCGGAGATGGATACTTTCGAGGTGCCAACGGTTTTGCCGCCCTTCTTCAGGGTCGCGACATAATGATGGGAGTCGACGCGTTTTATTGCGGCAGTATCAGCGCCGTTGGGAACAGAGCCCGAAATGGGATTATCCTTGCCGTCAAACTTGACAGAGAAACTGTAGGAAATGGGCTTGTCGTCGCCGGCAACACCTTCGAAAGTATATTTCACGCCGTCGCCATCAGCCGCGACGGTGCGAGTGAGGCTCTTGGGGGTCGGTCCTGGTTCGTATTTGGATTTCTCTACATTCAGCTTCCAAGTGCCGACCAGTGCGTCATTCTGGGCCTGAACGCTAGAGGCGGCGAAGACGGACAGGAGAACAACTGCGAAAACATTTAGAGCGCGCATCGGTGTGTGACCCTCCTTGGGTCCAGTGGTTTACAGTCCGACATAGAGACCGGTGTTTGGCCAAAATGTACGGAATACAGATAAAAAAGACTCGCGCGACAATAGACGCGTAAGGCAAGAAAGTCAATTATTTCCAAGGACGGATTTGAAATTGCCGAAGTTTAATCGCACGGGATCAGCATCAGGGCGAGGGGGCGGAGGGCATGAAGATGGCAGCGTAGGTCAGGAAGAGGGTCAGGGCGATCATGAAGATGGCGGTGACCCAGGCGATGATGTTGAAGGTGACGGTGTTGACGTAGTCGCCCATGAGGTCGCGGCGGTTGACGAGCAAGAGGATGAAAATTACGACGACGGGGAGCCAGATGCCGTTGCCAACCTGCGAGAAAATCAAAATTTTCCAGAGCGGAGCGTTGGGAAGAAGGACGACGCCTGCGCCGACGGCGATCAGCACGGTGTACAGGCCATAGAAAATTTTGGCGTCCTCGAATTTGTGGTCGATGCCCGCTTCAAATCCGAGACCTTCGCAGATTACGTGCGCAGTGGATAGCGGCAAAATGGATGCGGCAAAAACGGAAGCGTTCAGTAAACCGAAAGCGAACAGATAACCGGCCCACGGTCCAGCGAGCGGGATCAGGGCCTTGGCGGCGTCCTTGGCTTCGGTGATATTCGTGAAACCGTGGGCGTAAAGAGTGGCGGCGGTACAGACGATGATAAAGAAAACGATCACCATGCAACTGATGCTGCCGACCAAGACATCCGCGCGAGCCTGAGGATACTGGCGAGGGCCGACTTTTTTCTCCACGAAGCCAGCCTGCAGATAGAAAAATTGCCACGGGGCGATGGTGGTGCCGATCAAACCGGTGAGCATCAGCAAATAATTGGAATTGAACTGCACGCTGGGGATCACGGTAGCGCGCGCGGCGAGCAGCCAGTCCGGCTTGGCCATGAATGCGGAAGCGATGTAGGTGACGTAGAAACCGCAGGCGAAAAAGAAGATGACTTCCACCTGACGATAGGTGCCCTTCAGCACGAGAACCCAAACCACGACGGCGGCGATAGGCACGGCGATGTATTTGCTGACGTGGAAAATTTCCATGGCGGCGGCGACGCCGGCAAACTCGGCGACGACGTTGGCGAGGTCCACGAAAAACCCGGTGATCATAACGAAGAAGGTCGGGCGAAAGCCGAATTCTTCGCGAATTAAATCGGAAAGGCCTTTGCCGGTGATAACGCCCATGCGCGCGCACATTTCTTCGGTGACGTAGAGCGCGATGGTCATGGGAATCAAAGACCAGAGAAGCGCGTAGCCGTAATGCGCGCCCGCCTGCGTGTAGGTGGAAATTCCGCCGGCGTCGTTGTCGACGTTGGAGGTGATCAGGCCGGGACCCACGACGGCGAGGAGCAGCGTGAGGCGGCGACGCAGTCCGCGAATGCGTTTTTGCAGGTCGGTTCCGCCTGACCGCACGGTTGCGAACCTGTTCGCGATGGCTCTCCAATCCATTGTTGCTGGGCGATTCCCTTTCTTCAGCGGATAAAAATTATTGGCGACGGCAAAACGTTTTGGCGATGAAGCCCGGTGAGGCTATTGCGATTTCACCAGCCGCGATACCACGTCATCCACGGCGATGGCGCCGACTGGATGACGGGATTTATCGATCACCGTCAACGTGCGCAAATTGTATTTGTCGAACAGCTCGACCACTTCGTCGCCGTCGGCATTAGGCTCCAGACTGAGAAGCGGCTCCATTTTCAGCTCGGACATGCGCTGCTCGGGCGCGGCGAGGAGCAGGCGGGACACGGAGACGGTTCCGGCGAACTGCGCGGCGCTGTCCAAGAGGACGATGGTGTCCAACTGATCGAGATTTAATTCCTGCTCCCGCAACCATTGCAAAACTTCATCGCGCGTGGAGGCTTCGCTGACGAACGCGAAGTCGGTATTCATCATGCCGCCCGCGGTCGATGGATCGAACTCGAGGAGTTCGCGAACTTCGCGGGCTTCCTGGCCGGGCATTTCGTCGAGGACTTCGTCGAAGGTGCGCTTGGGAAGATCGGCGAGAAGATCGGCGGCAGCATCGGGAGCCATTTCTTCGAGGATGTCGGCGGCTTTGCCGGGATCGAGTTTTTCCACAATTTGCGTGGTGAGGCGCTCGTCGAGTTCGGCGAGCACGGCGCCGGCGGTCTGTTCATCGAGCGAGGCGATGATTCCCTGCCGCTCGGCGGCGGAAAGGTCTTCGATGATGTCAGCGAGATCGGCGGGATGCAGGTCTTCCAGTTTTTCATGCGTGATGCGCAGTTTGACGCGGCGCAATGGGTCGGGCTCGACGAGATTGACGAACTCCCAGCGAATGGTGCTTTGCGGGAGGCGCCTTTGCAATTTGCGAATGACCGCGGGAGACACAAAGCCATGAAGCAGGCGGCGAACGGCGCCGGGAAGGCCGACATCTACCTGTGTGAGGCGCAGCTCGGTATTGCCGTTAGTGCGCTGCTCGACCAGGTCGACGTCGTTTACGCGCACGACTTTACGGCCGCGAGTGTCAATGATCTGTTGATCGAGCAAGTCTTTCTGCACGGCGAGCAAGGATTCGTTGGGCTCATAAAGCGCGAGGGCTCGTTCGCTGACGTTGAGACGGACGGTGCCGACAATGATTGATGCGATTTGATCGTGGCGCGCTACCAGCGGCGGGAAATTGCCGCGAGAGAGCAGGAAATGCGAGACGCGGTTGGGCTGGTCGGCTGGCTCGATAAAGAATTCGCGGATGCGTCCGACGTAATGGCCTTGCGCGTCGAAGACTTTGGCGCCCATGAGTTCGGTTGCGTAGAGTTCCATAGCTGGTCCTCGTTTGGTGCGTGCTGCGGTGCTGCTGATGGGCTGCTTGGTTTCGCGTACGCCAGCTGCTTGACCAGGCTGGGTCGATGGCGTGCGCTCAGGTTGTCAGCAAAAACTGGACACAAATAAAAAAACCGCGACCAGTGCGTGGGCCGCGGGCAAATTCCTGACGAGAATGGAATCGCTACCCGCGGGCAAACCTCCCGCGCAACGCTTGCTGTGCGACACCTAGCGCGACAAGCTGCGCCGGGACGATCAAAGGTGTTACAAAGTTTCGATCAGGGCCCGACGGGAGGCCGCCAGGCTCAGGTTCGAGTTCGCCGCTTAAGTACATCGAGAGAGAATCCACCCCGTACCGATGAGACATTTATTAAAAACAGTTGGTGCGAAAGAGGACGTGGACGCGGTCGGATCGAGAATTGAAGAGCCGCGCGAAACGTCAATTGCAGTGATAAGCCGGAGAGCGCTGCATGTCAAGCAAAGAATGAGGGTTGCGGGCAGAATTTTCGCGGATACGGATTTTTAGGAACGGTTTTTCTTCGATTTCTCCGGGAACAGCATGTTTTGCGGCTGGACGCCTTTGCGACGGCATTCAGAGATGTACAGAGAGAGGTAGTTGGTGAGGATATAGTCGCGGCGGGAAAAGCCGAGCTCCTGGGCGGCGCGGTCAATGGCGTTGGGGGGACCTTCAAGTTCGACAAACGTGCCGATGGGGGTCTCGTCGAGTTCGATGAGCAGGCCCTTGGCCCAGGCTCTGGTGGCGGGGAGTTGGTACGTGGTGCGGAACTTTTCGTAGCGGAACCAGCCGCGCATGCCGAGACCTTCAAATATTTTCATCAGGTTACCGGAGTCGGAGACTTGCGCTTCGATTTCTTCGCGGACTTTGTGAGAAGCGGCGTGGGGATGAGGGTCGGCGGCGCCGTGATGAATGGAAGGACTCTTGAAGGTGAGGATCTGGCGATTCGGCGCGGGAGCCGAGGGCTTTTTATCCTTGCGGTGAGCGGCGGATTTTTTCTTGCCGGCTTTTTTGCCAATGGCGCGAGTGTTGTCGGCGGGTGTTTCGGTGCGGAGGCGAAGGAGTTGACCGTGTTTGGCGAGGCCCCCATCGGGAGTATCGAAAATTTGATTTTCTTCATGAACGCGCGCGGGGCCTGATGGCGCGGCGGGTTTAGCGCCAAGGCGCTTCAAATGACGCTCGAAAGCTTTGAGGTTGGAGATTTTAAGTTTTATTTCAGTTTCGGGGGGCATAGTGCTCCATTATTGGCCGTCGTTCTTGGCTAGAAGCTGCGGTGGTATCACGCCGCAAGCTGGCCAGCTTGCGAGCTCGAACCAAGAGCATACGATAGCTGGGTTTTGCGTGCGGCGACGGGTTTCTCCCGGCTTTCTCCGGTCGCGCAGTTCCGTTAGTATAGCGGACGAAGCCAATCCTAGCTGGTCAGCGAGCGCACCGCGAGGTCATGGTGGTGCGTTTTACGAAGCGAAACCGCGAACGAGAATAATGAGCACGGAAGCCAAGACCGTTACGCCGATTTCTGTGAGAAATAACATTTCAAGCAAAAATGCTGCCAGCGAAATTGTGAGCGCGCCGATGGCCCGCCGCGAACCGGTGGAAGCGGTACTGCACGGCGACCGTCGCGTGGACCACTACGCGTGGCTGCGGGAGAAGGAAAGCGCGGAGGTCATCGAGTACCTGAAGGCGGAAAACGCATACACCGATGCGGTGCTGCAGCCGACGGAAGCGCTGCAGGAAAAGTTGTACCAGGAAATGCTGGGGCGAATACTGCAGACGGATTTGTCGGTGCCATACCGGCTGCGCGGCTATCGCTATTACACACGGACGGAAGAAGGCAAGCAATATCCCACGCATTGCCGGCAGCGAGATGTGGAGGGTGCGGCGGAGGAAGTGCTGCTGGATTTGAATGCGCTGGCCGAGGGCCATTCGTTTCTGGGGCTGGGCGCGACGGCGGTGAGCGATGACAACGCGATGCTGGCGTACTCAACGGATACGACGGGATACCGGCAGTACACGCTGCGAGTGAAGAATCTGGCGAATGGGGAGACGCTGGTGGAAACATTTGAGCGTGTGACCAGCGCGGCGTGGGCCACGGATAGTCGCACGCTGTTTTTCACCGAGGAAGATGAAACTACGAAGCGGTCTTACCGGTTGTACCGGCACGTGGTGGGTTCAGGAGAGACGCCGGCACTGGTTTACGAAGAAACGGATGAGCGGTTTCACGTCGGAGTGGAGCGCACGCGGAGCGGAAGCTTTCTGCTGCTTACGAGCGCAAGTCATACGGCGAGCGAAGTGCGATTTCTTTCGGCGAGAGAGGCGCAGGGCGATTTTTCGCTGATCGATGCACGAGAAGATAATCACGAATATTACGTGGAGCATCATCCGAGTGCGGCGGCAAAGGCGAGTGGCGGGCCGGGGGACGGGCGCGATGAGGGTGTGTTTTATATTCGCAGCAATCTGGGAGGGCGGACGTTTCGATTGATGGAGGTGGCGGCGAGCGAGCCAGCGCGGCGAAATTGGCGCACGATTGTTCCCAACCGCCCGAGCGTAATGCTGAGCGCGGCGGAAGCGTTTGCATCGCACCTGGTGCTGGTGGAACGCGAAGGCGGGTTGCCTTATCTGCGGATTGTGGATCTGGGGAATCGCAAAGCGGAGCTTCTTGAAGGCTCGCATCGAATCGAATTTACGGAACCCGCCTACAACGCCGAGCTGGGAGCGAATCCGGAATTTACGACTGATGCGGTGCGATTTCAGTACGAGTCGTTTGTGACGCCGCGTTCGGTTTTCGATTACGACGTGCGCACGCGGGAACGAACGCTGCTGAAGCAGCAACCGGTGCTGGGCGGATATGACGCGACCCAGTATGTGAGCGAGCGGTTGCACGCGACGGCGGCTGACGGCACGGAGATTCCGATTTCGCTGGTGTATCGCCGAAGTGGCGGTGAGCTGCGACGCGTTGGCCCCTCGCCGACGCTGCTTTACGGATACGGAAGCTACGGAATTTCCGTGCCGGTGACGTTCAGCTCAAATCGTTTGAGTATCCTGGATCGCGGCGTGATTTTTGCGATCGCGCACATTCGTGGCGGCGGCGAACTGGGCAAGCCGTGGCACGATGCCGGGCGCATGCGCGACAAAATGAATACGTTTACGGATTTTATTGCGGCGGCGGAACATTTAATCGCGCAGCGTTATACCTCGCCGGACAAACTGGTGATTGAAGGCGGGAGCGCAGGAGGATTGCTGATGGGCGCGGCGGCGAATCTGCGTCCTAATTTATTTCACGCGGTGATCACGCATGTGCCGTTCGTGGACGTGTTGAACACCATGCTGGACGTTTCCCTGCCGCTGACGGTGGGCGAATATGAAGAGTGGGGCAATCCGGAGATTGCGGAGGATTACCGCACGATGCGCGCGTATTGCCCGTATTCGAACCTGGCGCGTCGGGCTTATCCGGCGATGCTGGTGAAAACGGGACTGAATGACAGCCAGGTAATGTACTGGGAGCCGGCGAAATATGTGGCGAAGCTGCGCGCGTTGAAGGCGGATACCAATGTGCTGCTGTTTAAAGTGAATATGGGCGCGGGACACGGCGGCGCGTCCGGGCGCTACGATTATTTGCGAGAGATTGCGCTGGATTACGCGTTTCTGCTGTCACAATCGGAAATTTACGAATGATTCGCGGCGAGCAGATGGTTTTGTCGCGACTGCTTGCTCGCCTTGTGTTCGGGGGACGCGATATTTAACTTATGAGCGAACCGACCACACCGCTCATGCAGCAGTATCAAGGCATCAAAGCACGTTATCCGCATGCGTTGCTACTTTTCCGGCTGGGCGATTTCTACGAGTTGTTCTACGAAGACGCGATCATCGCGGCTCGCGAATTACAAATCACGCTGACTTCCAGAAATCGGGAGAAGGGCCAGCCGATCCCGATGTGCGGGGTTCCCTATCACGCGGCGGATGGATATGTCGCGCGGCTGATCCGCGCGGGATTCAAGATTGCAATTTGCGATCAGATGGAATTGCCGGGGCCGGGCAAGAAAATTGTGCGGCGCGAGGTGGTGCGGGTCATTACGCCGGGAACGGCGACGGATGGCGCGGTACTGGAAGCGCGCGAGAATAATTTTCTGGCGGCGGTAACGAAAGATGCGGCGGGTACAACTTTGGGCATGGCGTACGTGGATCTCTCCACGGGTGAATTTCAGGCCACAGAGTTTCGCGGACCAACCGCAGCCGAAGAGTTACGCGACGAATTGCAGATTTTGCGCCCGCGCGAGACACTACTGCCGCGGCCGCAGCAACTTTTTGATACGGCGAAGACTTCCCTGCTGGATGGAACGGGCGGCGTGGAGTCGCGCCTGGATGAATGGATTTTTCAGTACGATTATGCGCAGCGCGTGCTGCGGGAACAGTTTGGCGTGGCGGAGTTGACGGGATTTGGACTAGACGGGCACGCGCAATCGATGGCGGCGGCGGGGGCGATCATTCATTACCTGCGCGAGAATGCGGCGCGTGGGGATGATGCGCATAGCCTGGAAGCGCTGCGGCATCTGGACGGCGTGCGCTACTACGAACAGCAGAACGCGCTGGTGCTCGATGCGGTGTCAGTGCGCAACCTGGAACTGATTAACCCAATATTCACGGAAGAAAATGCGCGGCTGGGGCCGACGACGTTGATTGCGGCGCTGGACGCCACGGTTACGGGCATGGGCGCAAGGCTGCTGCGGTCGTGGATGCTGCGGCCTCTGATCGATCGCGAGGCGATTGAGGCGCGACTGAACGCGGTGGCACAACTGGCGCAGCAGACGATGGTGCGCGGAGAAATCCGCAAAGAGTTGAAGGGGATTCTGGATCTGGAGCGGCTGACGAGCCGCATTACGCTGGGACTCGCAACGCCTCGGGAGTTGCTAGCGCTGCGCAAATCCCTGGCGCAATTGCCGCTGCTGAAGAATTTTCTTACGCCACCGCCCGCGGGTGGAAGCGAAATGCTGCGGCGCATATATACGGAGATCGATGAGCTGAACGATGTGCGCGAGCGGCTGGAGCGCGGGATAAGCGATGAGCCGCCAGCGCTGGCGACCACTCCGGGCATGATTCGCAGCGGATTCGACGGCGAGCTGGACGAGCTGCGAAACCTGAGCCAGCACAGCAAACAAATTATTGCCGCGATGGAAGAGCGCGAACGCAAGCGCACGAATATCGGGTCGCTGAAGATCCGGTTTAATTCGATTTTTGGGTATTACATCGAAATTTCGAAAGCGAATCTGCATTTGGCCCCGGCGGATTACGAACGGAAGCAGACGCTGGTGAATGCGGAACGGTTTACGTCGGCGGAACTGAAAGAATACGAGCACAAAATTCTGGCAGCGGACGAACGCATCGGGGAGATCGAATGCCGATTATTTGTTGAGCTGCGATCGGGTGTCGCAGCGCAGGCGATGCGACTGCGGGGAACAGCTTCGGCGGTTGCGCAACTGGATGTGCTGACTTCCTTTGCGAAACTGGCGGCGGAGCGCGGATATTCTAGGCCGGAATTTACGATGACGGGCGAACTGCTGATCGTTGAGGGGCGGCATCCAGTGATTGAGGAATTGCTGCGGCAGAGGGGCGAGCGATTCGTGCCGAACGATTTATACCTGGAGACGCGGCAACAGCAATTGCTGCTGATCACGGGACCAAACATGGGCGGCAAGTCGACGTATTTGCGCCAAGCGGCGTTGATCGTGCTGATGGCGCAGATGGGATGCTTTGTGCCTGCGCGGCAGGCGAAGCTACCGATTACGGACCGGATTTTTACGCGTATCGGGGCGAGCGACAATCTGGCGCGCGGGCGGTCAACGTTTCTGGTGGAGATGAGCGAGGTCGCGGCGATTCTGCATCACGCGACGCCGGCGAGCCTGGTGCTGCTGGATGAAGTGGGGCGCGGAACCTCGACATTTGATGGGCTGTCGATTGCGTGGGCGGTGGTCGAACATCTGCAAAAACATACCGGGGCGCGTACGCTATTTGCGACGCACTATCATGAGTTGACAGAGCTGGCGGATTTGCTGGCAGCGGTGAAGAACGTGCATGTTTCGGTGAAAGAAACGCCGAACGAGATCGTATTTTTGCGGCGCGTGGAACCGGGGAGCGCGGATAAAAGTTATGGGATCGAAGTAGCGCGGCTGGCGGGTTTGCCGCGAAGCGTTATCGAGCGCGCGCGGGAAGTGTTGAAAAAACACGAAGAGAGCGAGAAGGAGTTGACGGAGACGCTTAGTCCGGGCGCGGGAGGCGACGCGAATTCCAATGGGCACCAACAGGTGCTTTTTACGGCGCTGGATCGCGACGTGATTGAGAAACTGCGGGGAGCCGATCTTGATCAGTTGAAACCACTGGATGCGCTGAATTTGCTGGCGGAATTGAAGAAGCAGATTCATGAGCAATAAACGCGATGCGTAAGAAAACGATGCGGAACAAATCGATGCTGGTGCTGGGGTTGATGTCCGGGACGTCAGCGGACGGCATTGATGTAGCGCTTGCGCGCATTTCGGGGGCGCCGGGGGCCACTGGAGGATTGAAGGCGCGGCTGCTGGGGCATACCGCGGTGAAATTTCCGGCGGCGGTGCGTGCAGAGATTTTGCGGGTGGCGGAACAGCGGGCGATTGCGGCGGGAGAGTTGAGCCAGCTTAATTTTCGATTGGGTGGATTATTCGCGAAAGCGGCGAGGGCGGCGTGCAAGAAGCTTCACGTGGCGCTTTCGTCGGTGGAGTTGATTGGGAGCCACGGGCAAACCATTTTTCATCAAGGTAAGGCTGTAGCGTATCTGGGCGCGCGGGTGGCTTCCACGTTGCAGATTGGCGAGGGGGCGGTGATCGCGGCAAAAACCGGCGTAACGACGGTGAGCGATTTTCGTCCCGCGGACATGGCGTTGGGCGGGCAGGGCGCGCCACTGGTGCCGTACGCGGACTATCTTCTATATAAGGATGCGCGAGTGGGGCGAGTGGCGCTGAATCTGGGCGGGATTGCGAACGTGACGGTGATACAGGCCGGCGCGAAGATTGAGCGGATTTTTGCGTTTGATACCGGGCCGGCGAACATGTTGATCGACGCACTGGTGGTGCATTTCACGCGCGGGCGGAAGAAGTTCGATGAGAATGCGCGGATGGCGCAGACGGGGCGGGCGATTACAGCGCTGCTGGATGAGTTGATGCGCGATGAATATTTGCGGGTGGCTCCGCCGAAGTCTACGGGGCGGGAATATTATGGCGCCGCATACGTGAAGAAAGTTTTGGCGCTGGGGCGTAGATATCGCGCGAGGCCGAACGATTTGATTCGCTGCGCGACGATTTTTACGGCGCTATCCGTGGTGGATGCGCTGCATCGATTCGTGCTGCCGAAAAATAAAATTGCTGAACTGATTGTTTCGGGCGGCGGGGCGCGGAACCCGTTGATTGTCGGGCAGCTCGGTGCGTTGCTGCCGGGCGTGCAGGTAATTCCCTCCTCGCGGCTGGGTGTGCCGGAGGATGCGAAGGAAGCGTTTGCGTTTGCGCTGCTGGCGTATGAAAGCTTTCACCAGCGGGCGGCAAATGTTTTTTCGGCTACGGGCGCGCGGGGGCCCGCGATTCTGGGGAAGATTTCTTATGCATCACCGCGGTAGTAGTTGTTGGGCGCGGAGAGCGGCCGTGGTGAGACACGCACAAGCCTAAACCTAAAGGGTGCGGCACTGGGGCGTGAAAGTTTTGACGTCGTCGAGATCGAAGAGAGCGAAGAGAGCGAAGAGAGATTCCTCGCCTCAGCGAGCAGGCTCCACCCGCCCAGGCGGGCAAGC
>CAXMLS010000211.1:0-2425 GCA_964194235.1 uncultured bacterium
GCTAAATCCGCACTTGGGATTCATCGTTGGATGGGCAATGTTTCTGGAGTATTTGTTTCAGCCCGTCCAAAACGCACTCTATGCTGTGCTGGCAATTCAGCGCATGGCACCGCGCGTTCCATTCGCGCTTCTGGCAGCGCTAGCCGTTGGACTCATTACCATAATGACTGTTCAGGGAATTAAATTCACCGCGCGCACGAACGAAATATTGCTTGGATTCATGTTGCTGGTGACCATCACGTTTCTTGTAGAAGCTTTTCGCTACATCGTGCTGCACGAAAGGTTCGCGGGGCTGCTCTCCATGCAACCGCTGTACAATCCAGCGACGTTTAATCTGCGAGCGTTGGCATCCGGAACGTCGCTCGCCGCTCTGGTGTTCATCGGGTTCGACGGCGTTTCGATACTTGCGGAGGAAGTGAAAAACCCCAAACGAAACGTGCTGCTGGCCAGCGTGCTGGTCTGTCTCTTTACCGGGCTTTTCAGTGGCTTGCAAGTGTACATGGCGCAGCGCGTTTGGCCTGATCACACGACATTCCAAAATCCAGAAACGGCTTTTATGGACGTGGCGCGGCTGGCGAGCGGTCCGTGGTTGTTTGCGGCTTATGGAGTCATGCTTCTGGTGTCGAGCATCGCATGCGGTCTCGCCGGCCATGTCGGAGCAGCGCGCCTGCTCTACAGCATGGGCCGCGACGACGTGTTGCCCAAAAAATGGTTTGGCTATCTAAGTCCTAAAAAGAGCAATCCTATTTACAACGTCTGGATCGTAGGGATTCTTGCCTACATCGGAGTGTTGGCGATTCCTTGGGAACGCTCCGCAGAAATCGTCACGTTTGGAGCGTTGCTGGCTTTCATGGGCGTCAATCTGTCTGCGTTGCGGCATTTCTGGTTTTCTCAAGCTGCGGACCACCGGAATTTTTTTGTGGATGCAATTGTTCCCGGCTTTGGTTTTGTATTCTGTTTTGTTTTACTACTGAGTCTACAAACTTGGACGAAATATGCAGGCCTTGTTTGGCTGGGCGTTGGCGTAATCTACGCGGCCTACAAAACGCGTGGTTTTACACTGCGGCCGAAGCTCTTCGACTTTAGAGAGTCATAGATCGCTACCGTATGACGGATCCCAACGCGAGAGACGGGACATTCTGAGCGTGTCCAAGTGAAACGTGCAACGCGAATCCGCAAGACTCGCGAATCCGCAATTCAGGTTGTAGTTTTTGGACGATAGCTTTGCTCTGATCTCCTGCGATTCGCCGGATGAGCAATTCCGCAGCTTCGCTGCCCAACTGGTGTTTGGGCAATTCCACTGTCGTCAGTCTCGGTCGAAAAATGCCCAGCCAGGGATAGTCATCAAAGCTCACCAGGCCGAAATCTTCCGGGCAACGCAGACCCATTTCCTCGGCTGCCTTCAGCAATCCTATCGTCATCAGATGATTCGCGACGTAGATTCCATCCGGACGGTGGGAGAGCAGGGCATGTCCAGCGCGGAAGCCAGAATCGATCCGGTAATCACCTTCAACGACCAATTCCGGCTCGTAGGGAAGGCCTTTGGCTTTAAGCGCGTCGCGAAATCCTTGCGCACGTGCAATGGCGTTGCTGATTTTTAGGGGGCCACTGATAACTCCAATACGCCGTCTCCCCACCCGGGCGAGGTGGCACACAGCGTCATAAGCACCCTGATAATCATCAGTGATGACCGCATCCTTGGTAAGTTTGGGGTAGGTACGCATTACCAGGACGAAAGGAATGTTGACCTCTTTAATCATCTTTCGCAAAGAAGGCCGAAAATCCTCCACAGCTTTGGTCAGCAAAATCCCGTCAACTCGCTGTGAGAGGAGGAGTTCTACAGCCCTCTCCTCTTTGTCGAGGTTATCGTCGCTATTACACAGCAGTAAGTTATAGCCGTGCTTTTGCGCGGCATCTTCCGCGCCCCGCACTACCATCGGGAAAAAAGGATTGGCTATGTCCGGGACGATCATTCCAATAGTGTTCGTCCGCTGTTTGGCCAGACTCCGCGCTATCAAATTTGGGCGATAGTTGAGTTTTCGTATGGCCGCTTCGACCCGCTCGCGAAGTTTCCTTCCAACGTGACTCTTGTGGTTAACCACTGCGGAGACGGTGAATACCGACACTCGCGATTCCCGAGCGACATCGTAGATGCTCGCTGCTCCGCGAGATTTTGTTCGACCGTTTTTTTTAACCGCGCGCATGGTTCTGAAAGCCGGAAGGTGCCTTCATGAAATTGTTCGACAAGGAACCGGAGCTGCGTTGGCACAAGGATTTCATGCTGCATCCGGGTTGGGAAGCAGAACATCCCGTACTAATCCATCCAAATCGTGACAGGCCGCTATAAATTGCCGCAGGGTTCGCCGCGTCGGTCCGAACGAATCGAAGTCATCGACCGACAGCCCTCCTTCGGTGTTTGCGCGCG
>CAXMLS010000212.1:0-3167 GCA_964194235.1 uncultured bacterium
CAGGCTCCACCCGCCCAGGCGGGCAAGCCCCGCTCGGGGGCAAGCAGGAGCGAATGAGGAGAAAGTGCGTCGGCCTGCTTCGGTCGGAATGACAATGGTTGCGCGTTGCAGGACTTAACGGGGTGCAGTGTGAAATCGCGTTTATTCATTACCAACATATCCACACGCAAATTCGGCGTGTGGGGCACCCAGGGGCATGCGGTGAAGGTTGCTTGCTGTACGGTGTTGTGCCTGGCGGTAATCGGCGTTGCCGGGTGTGGTAAGGCGTCGAAGTCCGATCCATCTTCTGTGACGCTGCTGATTGAATCAAATCCTACAAATTTGGATCCGCGGTTTGCTACCGATGCGCAATCGCAGCGGCTGGATGGGCTGCTGTTCAGCAGCCTGGTGGAGCGCGACGAGCAGATGAATCTGCGCGGAGATTTGGCGGAATCGTGGGAGGCGCGCGATCCGCTGACCTATGTATTTCGATTGCGGGGCGGGGTGAAGTTTCACGACGGAACGGAGGTGACGGCGGCGGACGTGAAGGGGACGTTTGATTTCATTTTGAATGCGGCGAATCATTCGCCGAAGCGTGGAGCGTTTCGCATGATTTCCGGAGTGGAAGCGCCGGGTGCGAGGACGGTTATTTTCCATTTGAGAGAGCCGTATGCGTCGTTTTTGTGGAGCGTGTCGCGGCCGGCGGTGGGAATTGTGCCGGCGAATGCGGGTGTGGATTTTTCGCGGCAGCTGATTGGGTCGGGGCCGTTCCGGTTCGTGAGCCAGGCGCAGGATGACGAAGTGGTGCTGGCGGCGAACGCGGATTATTTTGGCGGCGCGCCGGAGATTACGCGGCTACGCGCACGGGTGGTGCCGGATGCGATTGTGCGCGCGCTGGAATTGCGCAAAGGATCGGCGGACCTGGAGATTAGTTCCCTGTCGCCGGACATGGTGCCGGTACTGGCGCGGCGGCCGGAACTGGGCGTGTCGGAACGCGCGGGAACAAATTTGAATTACCTGGGATTTAATCTGGATGATGCGATTTTGGCGCGGCGGGAAGTACGGCAGGCGCTGGCCTACGCTACGGACCGCGAAGCGCTGATCCGGTATTTGCTGCATGGGCAGGCGCGCATCGCGACGGGGATTTTGCCGCCGAACCATTGGGCGTACGAAGCAGGGGTGGCGCAATACTCGCTGGACACGGCGCGCGCGGACGCTTTGTTGGATGCGGCGGGATTTCCGCGAAAACAAAATGGCGTGCGATTGCATTTAATGCTGAAGACGTCGACGGAAGAGCAGGCGAGGCTGATTGGCGCGGCCTTGCAGGAGCAATGGCGGCGCGCGGGAATTGAGCTGGAAGTGCGGCCGCTGGAATTTGCGACGCTGCTTTCGGACTCGGTGAAGGGAAATTTTCAGATGAATTTGCTGCGGTGGGTGGGGGCGAACAACGATCCGGATGTTTTTGAATTTGTTTTTTCTTCCAAGCGCTTCCCGCCGGATGGAGCGAATCGCGGGCACTATCGCAATGCGACGGTGGATGTGTTGACGGATCAGATTCGCGTGGAGATGGATCGGGAGAAGCGGAAAGCTTTGTGCAGCGAAGTGCAGAAGATTGTGGCGGTGGATTTGCCGTATTTGCCGCTGTGGTTTGTGGATGCGGTGTCGGTGCACCGTCGGGACTTGGGGGAGTTGGCATTGTCGCCTACGGGGGATTTTGATTTTTTGGCGAAGTTGAAGATAGGCGGGAGATGAGCGGTCAGGACAGACCGGTTGGTTGGTAATTTGCACGTTTGAGTTCGTTTTCGAATTTGAAGAGAGATTCCCCGCCTCGGCGAGCAGGCTCCCCCCGCCTCCGGCGGGCAAGTGCACGGCGCGACACGTTCGCATTTGCGAACGTGCGGAAAAGACGTCGCACCGCTCCGGTCGGAATGCGAGATGACAGCGTAAAACTGGTAGACTGCGTGGGCGAAATTTGTGAGCGTATGGGACGAATTTAATTTTACGGAAGCAAACTGAGCGACGAGGAGAGATCGATGGCGGATTCGGTGAGTGGGGTGGAGTTTAAGAAAGAGATGCGCGAGGGAAAACCCAAGCTAGGATTGTTTCTGAATGCGCACAGTCCGACGGTGGCGGAGCAACTGGCGCACAGCGGGTATGACTGGCTGCTAGTGGATACGCAGCACGGGCCGATGGGGTATGAAAAATTGTCGGCGATGCTGACGGCGATTGCGCATGGCGGGGCGAAGTCGATGGTGCGCGTGGGCGGATATAACGACCGGCCGGGGATTCAGCAGGCGCTGGACCTGGGCGCGGATGGCGTGCTGGTTCCTTACATCAATACGGCTGAGGAGGCGCGGCAGGCGGTGAGCTGCACAAAATATCCGACCGCGGGGACGCGGTCGGTTTATTTTCCGCAGCGGAGCATGAACAAGGCCGGGTTATTGGGGTATGCGGGCGGCGCGAACAATAATTTGATGGTGGCACTGCAGGTAGAGACGGCTTCGTGCATTCAGAATATGAAAGAGATTGCCGCGGTGCCGGGCGTGGACATACTTTTTCTGGGGCAGAACGATTTGTGCATGTCGATGGGTTTGTATGAGAAGTATGAATTTCCGCTGATGTACACCTCGCCGGAATTGGGCGCGGCGACAGAAACGCTGATTACGGAGGCGCGGAAGAATAAAATTATTCTGGGGATATTTTTGTTTGGCACGGCACGGGTGGGAGAATTTCTGGAGAAGGGCTTTACGTTTATCAGCCTGGGGAATGATCTACATCATCTTTTGACGCAGGCCGGGGCGTACGTGAAGGATGTGGAAGGGATGGCGAAGGATAAGGGGAAGAGTTGGGCACGGCGGCCTACAGCGTTGTTTTAGGGCTGCTTTGAAAAACAAAGAAACAGAACGTTAACGAAAAGCTGTGTTGCTCCATTACAAAATCCCTGCAGGCCCACACGCCACGATCCCCGGTAAAGGCGAGCAGCGTGGGGGCACCCGGATGCGAAGAACCGCAAAAAGCGAACTGCAGAAAAACGAAAGCGAAGAGAGGTCCCTCCACTACGCGAGACGACACGTTCGCAGCGAACGTGAGGAGAAGCGTCGCCTCGCTCCGGTCGGGATGACAGGTAGTTGGTTGGGCATAATTTTACCGGTAGACGATTAGTTAGAGCCTGTCTCTTATACACATCT
>CAXMLS010000213.1:0-6630 GCA_964194235.1 uncultured bacterium
CCTGCCGATAAACCCCTTTCCATAGAAAATTATCTGCGCGCCGTAGGACTCCTCTACCTCTTCATCGGATTGTTTATTTTTGCCCGGCGCTGGAACGCGCCCAAGGCCGTGCACTTCTACGTGTTCTGCCTGGTGTCTTTCATCCTGTATTCCTTCCATTACAGCGGCAAGCTGGATGCCTTCGACCAGGAAGTGTATTGGGCCAATATCGTGGCGCGCTTGCTGGCGCCGGCTTTGCTGCTGCACTTCGCGCTGGTATTTCCCGGGCGCACGGAAACTGCGGTCCGCTCTTCCTCGAAGCTGCTCACCGTTTATCTTCTTCCGCTGGCCTTGCTGCTCGTGCACATCAGCACGGCGCGCAACGCGCTGGGTTTTGTTCCCTGGCTGGGCTCGCGCATTTTGCTGGACAAAATCGAACTGACCTTCCTGGGTGCATGTTTTCTCGCGGCAGGAATCGGCTTCTACAGAAATTTTCGTGCCGCGCCTTCCGGCGTTTTACGCCAGCAACTGAAGTGGCTCACCGGCGGAACCCTGGCCGGAAGTTTGCCCTTCACGCTGCTGTACATTCTCCCGTTCGTCGTGGACGCGGGACCGCGCACCTGGATGCAATTCTCCGCGGTGAGTCTGGTTTTGATTCCACTGTGCTTCGGCTACGCCATCATTCGCTACCGCTTGATGGACGTGGACATTATTTTCAAGCGCGGCTTGGCCTACACGGCCGCCACCGCGGGCGTCGCCGCGGTTTATTTTGCGCTGGTGGCCACCATCGCGCAGATTTTCCACGCCCAGACCACCGGGCCCGTCGGCGGCATGATCGCCATCGTGATCGCGGCATTTCTTTTCCAGCCGTTTCGCGAATGGATTCAATCGCGCCTGGACCGCTTCTTTTATCGCGACCGCCTGGATTACCGTCGCACGCTGATCGAATTCGGACGCACGCTCACCAACGAAGTGCGACTGGAGCCCATGCTCGGCTCGGTAATGGATCGCGTGTCGCAAACGCTGCTCGTCGATCGCCTGGCAATTTTTCAGGAAGATTCGGCGAATCCCGGTCACATGCGGCTGGCGCGCTCCATGGGCGTGCGCCTTTCTGAACCACTCGATCTTAGCTTCCTCGAGCCGGCCCGGCCCGAGTTCGCCCGTGGGGCGCTCTTTTTTGAGTCGCCCCGCGCGGCGAGAGATGTAAACGATTCCGTGCGGCGTACCCTGGAACAATTGGATTTGAATTATTTTGTGCCGTGCCGCATCCGCGAACATACCGTGGCAGTGTTGGGACTCGGAAAAACGGTCGACGGTGACTTTCTTTCGAGCGATGACGTGGAGCTGGTGGAAACCATCGCCGGTTATGTAGCGATTGCGCTGGATAATTCCCAGCTGTACACCTCGCTGGAACAAAAAGCCATCGAGATCGCGCGCCTGAAAGATTTCAGCGAGAACATCGTGGAGTCGCTGAACGTCGGAGTGCTGGCCGTCGACTTGGCCGGCTTGGTGGAATCCTGGAATACGCGCATGGAGCAGTTGTTTGGCGTAGCGCGGCAGCAGGCCGTCGGGCGGCAACTCAACTCCCTACTGCCGGCAGAGTTGGCCACGGAAATAACCGCGCGTGGCGACGAAGAATTAATTACTGGAATTTACAAACAGCGCGTGCAGCACCTTGGAAAAACGCTGACATTGAACGTTTCCATCACCCCGCTGGTGAGCAAGTCCGGCGAGCGCATCGGCCGGCTGCTGCTGTTCGACGACGTCACCCAGCGCGAGCGCATGGAAGAACAGATGACCCAGACGGAAAAGCTGACGTCGCTCGGATTGCTCGCGGCGGGCGTGGCGCATGAAGTGAATACGCCGCTGGCGGTCATCTCCAACTACATTCAAATGCTGGCGAAGCAGATGCCGGAAGGCGATCCGCGGCAGGGGATCATCGAAAAAATTGTGAAACAAACGTTTCGCGCCAGCGAAATCGTGAACAACCTGCTCAATTTTTCGCGAACTGGCGCGGCGGAAGTGGTCGACATCGACGTGAACCGCGTGGTGGAAGAAACGCTTTCGTTGGTCGCCCATCCCATGAAGACTTCGCAGATCCAGGTAGTCCGGCAATTTGGCGAAACGCTGCCCGCGGTGCGCGGCTCGGCCAACAAGTTGCAACAGGTGTTTCTGAATTTATTTTTGAACGCGCGCGATGCCATGCCCGGCGGCGGCATGTTGGAAGTGCGCACCGCTTCGCACAACGGCAGCGTGGAAGTGGAAATCGTGGATACCGGCGCGGGCATCGCTCGCGAGCACATTCACCGTATTTTCGATCCCTTCTTCACCACCAAGGCCAGCGGACGCGGCACCGGATTGGGTCTCTCGGTGAGCTACGGCATCATCAAGGAACATTCCGGGAAGATCGATGTCCGTTCCACTCCGGGCAAGGGCACGTCCTTCCATGTGGAGTTTCCCGCGGTGAGGAAACCCATCCATGTCTAAGGGCTCGATCCTGGTTGTCGACGATGAATCGGAGATTCGCGAAGGGCTGGAGCTTTTACTTAAGAGCGAAGGTTACGGCGTTTCCAGCGCGGAGTCCGGTGAATCGGGGCTGATTAAGTTAGGCGAACATCCCTTCGATTTATTATTGCTGGACGTAAGCCTGCCCGACCGCAACGGTTTGGACTTACTGAAAGAAATTCACAAGCGCGATCCCCGCCTTTCCATCGTGCTGATTACCGCGTACGGCTCCATCGATATGGCCCGCCAGGCATTTAAGAGTGGCGCCATGGATTACATCACCAAGCCGTGGTCCAACGACGAATTGCTGGCGCAGGTGGCGCAGGCTGTGGAATCGCGGCAACTGCGCGAAGAAAACGTACAGCTCAAACGCGCGCTGAAGCAGCGCTTCAACTTCCCAAACATCATCGGCAAAAGCGACAAGATGCACACGCTGCTGGACCTCGTGACGCAAGTCGCGCCGTCGCGCTCGACGGTGCTGATCAGCGGAGAAAGCGGCACCGGCAAGGAATTGATTGCCAAAGCCATTCACTCCGGCTCCACGCGCGCCGACAAAGCCTTTGTGCCCGTGAATACCGGTTCGATTCCGGTGGATTTGCTGGAGTCGCAACTGTTTGGGCACGTCAAAGGTGCGTTCACCAGCGCGGTAGCTTCCAAAAAAGGTTTATTTGAAGTTGCCGATCAGGGCACCATTTTTTTCGATGAAATTGCCACCATCAGTCCCGAAACGCAGGCGAAATTGTTGCGTGTGATTCAAGAACGCGAGTTCATGCGCTTGGGCGGGACCGAACAACTCAAGGTCGATGTGCGCATCGTGGCTGCGTCCAACGTGGATTTGCTTACCCTCGTGCGCGAAGGACGTTTTCGCGAAGATTTGTATCACCGCCTCAACGTGATTCATCTGCAACTTCCGCCGCTGCGCGACCGCCGCGAAGATGTGCCGTTGCTGCTGGCCCATTTTCTGGAACGCTATTGCACCGAAAACGAAAAACCCATGCGGCAATTTACGCCGGGCGCGCTGAAACTGATGATGGATTACGACTGGCCCGGCAATGTGCGCGAGCTGGAAAACGTCGTGGAACGCGCGGTGGTGCTGTCCACGCAGGAACGCGTGGACGCCGACCTGTTACCCGAAAGCATCCGCAGCAAGGAAATTGTCCGCGGCGTGCGCTTGCAGCTCTCGGAATTTTTGCCCCCGCTTCCCGGCGAACCGGGCTCGCGAACCGGAGCCGATCATTCGCACCCGTCTCTGTTTCAGATCATGGACGAAATCGAGCGCAGAATTATTATGGACATGCTCGAGCGCACCGCCTGGAATCAAACCGAAGCCGCCGAGCGCTTTATGATTCCGCTTTCCACGCTCAACCAGAAAATCAAGCGCCTGGGCATCGATGTGCGCCGTCGCGGTCGCAGCGAAGAAACATTTTCAGCGTCCTTCGGGAAGTAGCACCACGCCCGGAAGTTTTTCGATGTTCTTCAAGCGATGTTCTTCAGGAGCGAATCCAACGAGTAAGTTCCATTCGCGCGCATATTTACCCTTGCAACTTTGAAACTGCCTAGGCAGAGTACTCACGCATGATAGTGCGGGTCTCGAGCTTTGCGGCACGCGTTGCGTTTGTTTGTATAGCGGCGGCGCTAGCGGTTTACCTGATTTATTTCAGCGTGCGTAGCGCTCGTGCCACGTATTACGGCGACCTGCAGACGCTCTCCGGGTACGAACGAGTCGCGCAAATCGAGCCCGGGAATCCCCGCAACTGGTATCAGCTCGGCCGCTTTCTGCAATACGATTTCGACGATCCCAACCCGCAACGCGCCATCCGCGTTTACAAGACCGCCCTCGAAATCGATCCACGAGCCACACTCACCTGGCTCGACTTAGCTGGCACGTACGAATCGGAAGGCGATGCGGCGGCCGCGCGCAATGCCTACCTCAACGCCAAAAAATCGTATCCTTTGTCCGCGGAGGTGGCGTGGCGCTACGGAAATTTTCTGCTGCGCCAGGGCGAAAAGGATGCCGCGTTCTTGGAGATTCGCCACTCCGTCGAGGCTGACCCCGATCGCGCACCCGAAGCTTTTTCGCGATGTGTGCAGGCGGAACCCAACGCCAACATAATTTTGGATCGTGTCTTGCCCGCCACCCCCAACGTCTACGTGTCCGTCATTCAGGACCTGACCGCGGACCAGCAAATTGAAAACGCGCTCGTCGTTTGGAATCGTCTGTACGCCATGCATCCCGCGCTTCCGCTCAGTGAAGCGCTGCGCCTGGTGCTGACCCTGCGCGACGCGGGGCGCAACGAAGCAGCGCATAAAGTCTGGCTGCAAGCCGCCGAGTTGGCGGGTCTCTCAAATCTCGAAGGCCAGAACGGCTCTGCCTTGTGGGATGGCGGATTTGAATCCGATGTGACCGGCGCGGGCACGTACACCTGGCGTTTTTCAAGGATTGCACGCAGTGCGCAGATTGGTTTTGACGACAAAGAAAAACATTCCGGAGCCCGTTCGCTGCGCGTGACATTTGACGGAAGCGCCGACGTGGAGTTCCGCGATGTTTGCCAGTACGTTCCCGTAGAAGGCGGAATTCACTACCAGCTTTCGGGATGGATGCGCACGCGCGATCTCACCACCGATCAGGGAGTGCACATCGAGTTACGACCGCTCGCACCCGGCGCCGCCCAAATAAGCACGCCGGATGTTCGCGGCACCCAGCCCTGGACGCAAGTGGCAGAAACCTGGCTAGGTTCAGTTGCGCCACAAGAAGTGGAAATTTGCCTGCACCGCGCGGCCAGCGACCAGGAAGATAACAAGATTCGCGGCGCAGTGTGGGTCGATGACCTTGCCCTCACGCCGCTACCTCCAAAGAGCGCCGCGAAACCATGAAATTCCTGCGCATCGGAATTTGTGCGCTCGTCGCCTTTGGCATTTTGGCGCATGGCGGCGTGGAAGACTGGGCTCGCGCTGCGATCGAAACCGGCGCGGCCCTCTTGTTCGTCGTGTGGGCCGTCCGCTTCTATCGAACAAAAGATGAAGCGGTGCTGATTTCCCCTTTACTGCCGCCCTTAGGCGCGCTGTTGCTGGTCGTACTGGCACAACTGCTGTTCCATACCACAGCCTCCATTTTCAATACCCATCAGGAGTTCACCCTCCTTCTGGCCGACACCATCATCGTCTTTCTGGCGGTGCAGGCGTTTCGCACGCTGGAGGACTGGCGCGGTTTCGTGTGGTTCGCGATGGTTTTCGGATTTCTCGTGTGCGTCTTCGGAATTCTTCAGCACCTCACCTTCAACGGGAAATTATATTGGTTTCGCGAAATGCATTACGGCGGCATTCCCTTCGGCCCGTATGTAAACCGCAATCATTTCGCGGGATTCGCGGAACTGGTGATTCCCATGTCGCTGGTTCCTTTAATGCTGGGGAAGGTGCGCCAGGAGCGGCGATTGGTCGTTGGGTTATTCGCAATCGTTTCGATCGGCGCATTATTTTTGTCGGCATCGCGCGGTGGCATCGTCAGTTTAGTGGTGCAAGTCGCGGCGATCGTTGTTTGGATGATCGTGCGTCGAACCGGAACAAAACAAATGCTGGCCGGCGCGGCTGTGCTGGTTGCCGCGCTGCTCATGGTGTCCTGGCTGGGAGTAAAAGAAATCGTCCAGCGTTTCTCCAGCATGCAGACGTTGGAAGCGAAGGCCGGAAAACGCGCGGCCATGCGCCTTGGTACCTGGCGAATTTTTGCGGATCATCCATGGGCGGGAACCGGCCTGGGAACTTTGCAGATCGTTTTTCCGCCGTACGAAACGCTGTACGACGGACGAGTTGTAAATCACGCGCACAACGATTATCTGGAGGCGCTCGCCGAGACCGGCCTCCTCGGAGGATTATGCTGCGCGTGGTTCCTGGGTATGTTGTTCTATCATTCCCGGCTTCAGATGGCCGAGGGCAACTCTTCATTTACCTCCGTGCTGCATCTTTCGGGATTGGTCGCGTGCATCGGATTCCTGGTGCACAGTTTCGTCGATTTCAATCTGCATCTGCCTGCCAACGCGCTGCTATTTTTTCTGATGGCCATCCTCGCTTCCTCCAGAATTAAATCCGAAAAAACTCCCGCGCCTGAACGCGCCCCACACCGTAAACACCGTCGAGACCCCTGACGTAAAC
>CAXMLS010000214.1:0-4228 GCA_964194235.1 uncultured bacterium
GGCGTGATCGGGATCTTTGTGAACTTCGATGACCACCCCGTCGGCCCCAGCGGCGACGGCAGCGGGAGCCATAGGCGCGACCTTATCGCGTCGACCGGTACCGTGCGAAGGATCGCCGATCATCGGCAAGTGCGATAATTTTTTTATGGCGGGAATAGCGGCGATGTCAAAGGTGTTGCGCGTGTAGGTTTCGAACGTGCGAATACCGCGCTCGCACAAAATAACGTTGGGATTGCCCCCCGCAAGAATGTACTCGGCGCTGAGCAGCAGCTCTTCCATGGTGGCGGACATGCCGCGCTTCAGCAGCACCGGTTTCCGCACTTCGCCCAGCGAGCGAAGCAGATAGTAGTTCTGCATGTTGCGCGCGCCGACCTGAAATATGTCGATGTAACCGGACATCATCTGAATCTGCGAAGCGTCCATGACCTCGCTGACGGTGAAAAGACCAAATTTTTCCGCCGCCTCGCGTATGAGCTCGAGGCCCTTTTCACCCATGCCCTGAAAAGCATAAGGCGACGTGCGCGGCTTGAACGCACCTGCACGAAGAATTTTTGCGCCGGATTTGGCTACGCTTTCCGCGACGGCGTGAATCTGTTCGCGCGATTCAACCGAGCAAGGTCCAGCGGCGACGACAACCTCATTGCCCCCGATGCGAACACCTCGCCCGAGGTCCACGACGGTTCCCTCGGGATTGAACTGACGACTGGCCAGCTTAAATGGCTGGGTGACGCGCATGACTTCGCGCACACCATCCAGTAATTCAAAATCGCGATGATCAAAGTCGCGATGCACGCCGACAGCACCGAGTACGGTGTGCGATTCTCCCGTGGAGCGGTGAACATTAAAGCCACTGGCAACGAGGCGGTCAATCACGTGCTGGATTTGGCCGTCGCTGGCTCCCTCTTGCATTACAATAACCATGATTGCTGTCTGTTCCCTTCTTGAATAGCATTTGTTTAGTGACGCAATTTCGTTTCGTGTGCAACTTGTGTGGTAATGAACTTTTTCGCGATACCTTCAGCTAATCGCCGGGATGATCGGTTTCCGAGTGCATGGCCTGGCGCTCCGCTGAGCGCGCTTCGTCGATGATGCGCTCGAAAAGCCGGCGAATCGCCGAATTCGAAAGCGGACCGGGATTCGACCGTTCCGCGTTCTCCAATACTTCCTTCTCGCGCTCGGGCTGATACAACGGCAGGTTCGCGGCTTGCTTCAGTTTGCCGATTTCAAGGGCGCAGCGCGAGCGTTCATTCAACAATTCCACGAGCTTGCGGTCGATCTCGTCGATGGAGCGTCGCCAATCTTGAAGATTCATGCGTGGCCTCGCCAGTGGCGAACCAGGAAATTGCGAAATAGCACCGGAATACCCACGGCAAAAATAACCCACTCCTCACAAATATCGATCACGACGCTGACTCCCGGCGCGATAATCCGTGGCGCGCCGCCCCTTTGAGAACACGGATGCGCTCGCTCAAAGCCGCGGCGGCGAGATCAGGTGTTTTAGCATGCTCAATTTCAGACACCAGCGAAGAACCGATAACCGCGGCATCGGCAAGTCCACCAAGCAGCGAAATATGTCCGGGCAATGAAATTCCAAATCCCACGGCGACGGGCAGTGGTGTGAAGTTGCGCACTCGGCGCAACAGGGCGGGAAGATCGTCGGGGAGAGTATCCTTCGCGCCGGTTACGCCGGTTCGCGAAACGAGATAGAGAAAGCCGCTGGAAGACTCGGCAATTTTGGCAAGTCGCTCATCGGTGGAAGTGGGAGCGGCTAGAAAAATGGTATCGAGATGATTTCTGCCAAGAATTTGGCGGTACTGCACTGATTCTTCTGGGGCGAGATCGGTGACCAGCACACCATCGGCGCCCGCCGCGGATGCGGCAGCGGCAAACTTCTCCAAGCCCATCTGCAAAATCGGATTGTAGTAGCTGAAAAGGACCAACGGCACTTGGGACGATTGTCGAATGCGCTGCACGAGTTCCAGAATGGCCGGCAAGGTGGCGCCGGATTTGAGGGCCCGCTCAGACGCGCGCTGAATGGTGGGTCCGTCGGCGAGGGGGTCGCTGAACGGAACACCCAGCTCGATTACATCCGCGCCAGCCGCTGCGATAGCGAGGACAAATTTTAACGTGGCCTCCATGGAAGGATCGCCGGCCGTAATGTACGCGACGATGCCGAGTTCGCCAGTCGTACGCAACTCGGCAAAACACTTCGCAATACGGGTGGATTGAACTGCAGCCATGGTCATTATTATCGGGAAAGCTTAGAGCAGGCGCGAGTAAGTGTCCATGTCCTTGTCGCCCCGTCCGGAAAGATTCAGGATCACCAGATCGTCTTGCGACATTTTTGGGAGGCGCGTGATTAGACCGGCTAACGCGTGAGCAGATTCCAGCGCGGGAATAATTCCCTCGGTGCGGGAAAGCAGGTGGGCGGCATCTAGCGCAGCAGCATCGGAAATCGCGAAATATTCCGCGCGGCGCTCGTCAGCGAGAAAAGCATGCTCGGGGCCGATGGCGGGATAATCGAGGCCCGCGGATATAGAGTGAGTCGCGGAGATCTGACCGTCCTCGTCCTGCAAAACGTAGGTGTAGGTGCCGTGGAGAACGCCCGGACGAGCGCCGGTGAAACCCTGCTCGGCGCCAAGGCGCGCGGCGTGTTCTCCCAGGCCGGTTCCCCGGCCGCCAGCTTCCACGCCGATCAACTTCACGTCCTTGTCTCGCAGGAAATGATAGAAAAGACCGATGGCATTTGAACCGCCGCCAACGCACGCGAAAAGGTGGGTGGGCAGGCGCTTTTCTGCAGCCAGAATCTGCTCGCGCGCCTCACGCCCGATGATGGCTTGAAAATCTCGCACCATGGTGGGGTAGGGATGCGCACCGAGCACGGAGCCAAGAAGATAATGAGTGGTGCGTACATTGGTCACCCAGTCGCGCATGGCTTCGTTGATGGCGTCTTTCAAAGTGCGGCTTCCGGACTCAACGCCAACGACCTGCGCGCCTAAGACGCGCATGCGCGCAACGTTCGGCGCCTGGCGGCTCATATCCTCCGTACCCATATAAACGGTGCACTCAAGGCCGAGATGCGCGGCGACGGTGGCAGAGGCGACACCGTGCTGACCTGCTCCCGTTTCGGCAACTATGCGGGGCTTGCCCATTTTCACCGCGAGCAATCCCTGGCCGATGGCGTTGTTGATTTTGTGCGCGCCGGTGTGCAGCAAATCTTCGCGCTTCAGATAAATTTTTGGGCCTGCGAACTTTGAGGTCAGCCGCTGTGCGAATTGCAGCGGCGTGGGACGCCCAGCAAAATTCTTCAGCAGGTCCGCGAGCCGTGCCTGAAACTCAGGATCGGTTTTGGCTTTCTCGTAGGCGTGTTCCAGCTCGAACAGCGGAACCATCAACGTTTCCGGCACGTATCTTCCACCATACGGACCAAAACGCCCGGGTGCCAGGGTTAGCGATTTAAGAATTGAGCTCATGTCATGCGCACTTCTTCTTTGGATGCCGCAAGTTGCTGATCGGCACGACGAACTTCATGAATGAATTCCCGCACACGGTCATGATTCTTTGCACCGGGCGATGACTCCACTCCACTGGCAACATCAACAGCGTAAGGACGTACGTGAAGAATCGCGTCGGCAACGTTCTGAGGATTCAACCCACCGGCCAGAATAACATGGTGCCGTCGCGCCGCCTCTTGCGCAACTTTCCAATTGGAGCGGTGGCCGGTACCCCCGTATTGAAGTGCACCTTCACCGGGGGCTGGATCCGCAGCATCGAATAAAAAAGCGGTAGCAGCAGAAAAATCTTGCAGTACCGTGACGCGAAAATCCGAACCTACGCGAAAGGCTTTCAACACCGGCACAGTACGTGATAATTGCTCAACTGTTGCCGCTGTTTCGTCGCCATGAAGTTGTACGGCATCGAGCCGGAAGGTGCGGCATAGATCGAGTATTTCTGCGGGATCGGCGTTAACGAAAACTCCGACTACCTGAATTCCGGACGGAACCTTGCTACGGATTTCACTCGCCTTTGCGCTGGAAAGGAAGCGCGGGCTTTTCGGATAAAAGTTCAGTCCAATTGCGTCAGTACCGGCGTCGCAGGCATAGCGAGCGTCGGAAATGTTGGTGATGCCGCAAATTTTGACGCGCGTCATAAATTCAATTCCGCCACGTGGTGGAATTTTTATCCGCGGGCGCTGCATTGACTTGTAGGCCTGTCTCTTATACACATC
>CAXMLS010000215.1:0-5104 GCA_964194235.1 uncultured bacterium
CTCTTATCACTTCGCCGCTGGCGTCTGATTCAATCTCATTCATCAGCTTCATGGCTTCTACGATGCACAGCGTCTGTCCGGTTTCGATGTGCGATCCTACTTTTACAAACGCCTCCGCGCCCGGACTCGGCGCTCCATAATACGTTCCCACGATGGGGGACTTGATCAGGTGCAGATCCTCGCCCAACCTCTGCTCGCCGCCCGCACTCGAACCTTGCTCGCTTTCTTGTGTGTTTCCACTCCGACTCGCCGTTCCAGTCCCGGACCCCGCCCCTGCAACAATTATTTCCGGTACATATCCGCCGCGCGGGGCCGTCATCACCACGTTCGCTGAAGGCTTCCGCAGCCGGATGCGCAAATCCCCGCGCGAGTATTCAAACTCCTCCAGATTATGCTCGGTCATGAATTGCAAAAGTTGTTCGATCTGGTGGATTTCCGGGGCGGCAAAACTCGGGCCTTCTTGTTTCGAAGTCTTTTTGCGTTTCATGCCTGTTTTCAAATCTCGATGAGATCCCGCGGTATGCGGGTCAAGACTTCTGTCCGGTCGGAGTGCACTGCCATGTCGTCCTCAATCCGGATGCCTCCGACGCCTTCGACATAAACACCGGGTTCGATCGTCACCACGTTGCCCGGCTCCAGTCGTTGCTTCTGTCCGCGCGCGATGCGCGGATCTTCGTGCACTTCCAGCCCAAGACCGTGCCCGGTGCTATGCACAAAATATTGTCCCAGTCCGTTGCGTTCCAGGACCTGTCTTGCAGCCGCATCCACATCCCCGCACGATGCCCCGTTTTTCACCGCGGCGATGGCTGCCACTTGCGCATCCTGCACGCCCTGGTACCACTCCCGGATGCGTTTCGGAGCCTTCCCGAAATAAATCGTTCGCGTAATATCGCTGCAATAGTGCGCGAGTATAACACCCAGGTCCAGCACCACCAACTCATTTTTCTTCAATCGCTTGGAGGTAGGTCGCGCGTGTGGCAGCGCCGACCTCTCCCCAAAAGCTACGATCGTTTCAAACGCCGGACCACTCGCGCCCCCCGTGCGCATCTGGTATTCGATCTCCGCAGCAATCTCAATTTCCCTCACTCCGGTCTTCAATAAGCTCAGTGCCCCCTCCACAACTTGCCCCGCCAGGATAGCTGCCCGGCGCATTACCGCCAGTTCCTGCGGCTCTTTCCGCATCCGCAGCGTTCCAGTAAGCCCCACCACCGGCTTCCAGCTCACGCCTCGCCCTGCAGCTTTTTTCAGGGTTTGGAACTGCGCCACCGACAATTGCGTCGCGTCAAACCCCGCGCTGCTCCCGCTCTGCCCCGCGATAAATTTGCCGGTCGCCTCATATAACGCTGGTTTCTGCAGCACCACATTCACACCTAGGGTCTCGGCCTTTGCTTGGCCCACAAACCGCCCATCCGTGATGAGCGTGCTTCCCTTCCGAGTAACAATCAGCGCGCCCGATTCTCCCGTAAATCCCGTCAGGTAATACCAGTCGGCCGGATGCATGACCAACAGGCTATCCACCTGCGCATCCCGCAATTTTTCCACCAGCGCTCTGCGTCGTTCTGCGAATCGCGTGCCCATAAAAAGAATCGAGGAGACCGAAGTCTCCTCGACGAATTTCCTTTCAGGAAAATTTCAAGTACCGCGCCCGAGGTTTACTTACCCGGGTATGATTCGCGGCGTCAGGAAGAACAGCAACTCCTGCGATTGCACCGAAACGTTGGTGCGTTTAAACAGGTTCCCAATGATCGGAATGCTTCCGACTACCGGTACCTGCGTGATGTCCACTCGCTGCGACGAAACGATGATCCCGCCGATTACCACGGTTCCGCCGTCGGCCACCAGCACCTTCGTTTCCGCCGATTGTGTGTTCAACGCCGGGATGCCCTGCACGCGAGGAATACCGGAATCGATTTGCGTGTTCTCCACGATCACATCCATAAACACGGTGCCTTCCGCGGTAATCTGCGGCGTTACTTCCAGTTTCAGCACTGCGTCGATGAACTGTACGGAGATCGTGTTATTAATAGTCGTCTGAATAGGAATCTTGGTTCCCTGTTTTACCGTGGCCTTCTCGTTGTTCTGCGTGATGACTTTCGGCTTGGAAAGCAGTTTACCTACGCCTTTCGCTTCCGCCGCGGTGATAAAGAAGTCCACCGCAAAGTTCGGCGAGCGATGCGAGAACCCAAAGCCGCTGGTCGGTACCCCAGCGCTGAATGACGTAATCAGTGGGATTCCACTGGTGCGTCCATTGCCGGAAACGCTGCCGGTACCGATGCTGACCGGCGAAGGCGGTACACCCGCTCCGGATGTGACGCCGCTACCGCCAACCGCCGGCGTGCCGCTGAAGAGCGAACGCCCGCTGGTGGTCGATCCGGCGAAGCCCAGTTCCGTGCCGATATCCTGCGCAAAGGAACGCGAAGCCGAAACCACGCGTGCTTCGATCTCCACCTGCTGGGATTTACGGTCAAGCTGGCGAATCAAGTTGTCTACCGTCGGAATTACCGACGGAATATCGCGAATGATCAGCTGGTTGGAACGGTCGTCGGAAAGAATATCTCCGCGAGCGCTTAGGAACTTCTTCAGCGTGTCCTTCATCGACGCCGCTTTGCCGTAGCTCAGGACGCGAGTAACCGTCACCGGCGCCACCGCTTCCGCTTGCGCTTTTTCCAGGTCGCGCTGTGTCTCTGCTTCTCGCTTGAGCGTATCGCGCGTTGCAATGCGCAGCACGTTGCCGCTCAATTGTTTGTCGAGCCCGTTATTCTGCAGCACGATGTCCAGCGCTTGGTCCCAGGGAACTTCGTCGAGCACGATCGTCAGCGTGCCCTTCACCGCCGGGTCCAGCACTACGTTCAACCCGCTGATCTCGTGGATCAACCGGAAGAAATCGCGCAGGTCCACATCCTTCAAGTTCACGGAAATAGGTTCGCCCGTATATCTTCCCGGAGCCGCAACCACCGGCGACATTTGCGCCGAATTACCGGCCACCGTTCCTGCAGCCGTGGTGGCCTGCTGCGTAGCTTGCTGTGCGGCTTCGCCTGCGCGTGTCGTCGGCGCCGACGGTTCATTCTTACCGCTATACGATGCCAGGGTGTAAGAGGGCTGGGTCAGTTCGCCCGGCAAGGCAAAGCGAGGAGACGAAACTTTTGTAGTATGTGCACTGCCTGCGTGCGTCGTTCGCGAAGTAGCGTTGCTGTTGCGCAATTGCCCGTTCGCGCCGCCAGCTTTGTGTGAAGTAATCGTCGCGCTATTGGAAATCGCATCGTTCGGCGACTGCGGGCTGAATACGATCACCACTGCGGTGCCGTCATGCGACAACTGGTAGTGCGCCGCTTCGGTAAGGTCGATTACCACCCGCGCCACTCTGCTGTTGAATTGCGCCAGGCGAACGCCGCGCACCGGAGCTAACGCGCTGGGAATCGCCGTCTTCTGCGACGCGAGCCGCGCGTCATTGAAATCCACGACCAGCCGGTCAGGATTCTGCAACCGCGCCGCATGAGCGTCAAGGCGGCCTTCGCCCTCCACGCGCACGCTCGCTTGTTGCGAGGCTGATTGCAGGATCGCCACGCTGGAGATCACCGCTGGCGTGGTAGTCGCGCCACCAAGCTCGTGCGTCTGGGCAAGCAAGCCGCTTGCACCCACGGTCACGCTTGCCAGGATCAACACACCAGACCGTAAGGCCGGCCAATTCGTCTTCATTGCTGTTCTCCTGCAGTCGAATAAATTCTCTTGTTTACTTGCCGTTCCACAGGCTTTCCAAATGTGTCTTTGCCCATCTCGTGGAACGAAATGCCATCCATTGCAATTTTGTCTACGCGCCCGTCGTAAAGCTGGTCCCCTTCGCGCAGAAAATAAGTACGTTGCTGCGGGTTGCTGACTACCCCGATCATGCCGTTTGGCGAATGCACGATTCCATCTACGCGAAGTGTCCCGATTTGCAGACCACCTTTGCCCGGAGGAAGATTTTTTGACGCATCCGACAAGGCCTTCTGCCGGTTCACCAACGACTCGAACGGATCGCGCCGGCCTGGCCTGCCCTGCTGCGTTTCCCCTTCGACTCCTGTAGTTCCCGTCGAAGAAGTTGCCGTCGAATGTTTCTTCGATACTGTTTTTACGCGGGCCTTGCCCGCTGGCTTCGCCCCTGTGCCCGAGGCAGTCGCGATTCCCGGCGCTTTTTGGGACGTGGCCACCGGCGCACTGCCCGGCGCTGCACCTGGCGCCTTCCCCGGTTGCCCCTGCGCGTGTGAGCAGGTCGCGGTTGCCGTGATTAAAATTCCGCCTACCAGTGTGATCACTGAACGCATAGTTCGCTCATTCCCGCTCAGGGCTTTCCAGCCGCGACAGGCTTGGCTCCAGCTGCGGGAGTTGTGCTCTGATCAGCCGGCTTGGTGAAAAATGTAGTTGCTGTGAACACTGCGGATACTGTGGTCCCTGGACGCAATGGATATTTGGTCCCCGAGGATTTGTCCGGATCTTCGAATTTCAAATCGCCCACGTTGATGATGCGTGACAGCCTGCTCATGCGGCCGAAAAAGTCCAGCAGGTTGAAGTACGGCCCGTCGGCCTGCAGCTCAAACGGCATGTCGAAGTGATATTCCCTCGGCACCACCGCTTGCGCCGTGAACCGCCGGATTTGCACGTTGGACGCCGCAGCCGCGCCCTGTACCAGGCGGATGAATTCGTCCACTTCTTTCTCTTCCGGCACGATGGCTTTCAGCGTATCCATCTGCTTAGAAAGAGCGTCCATCTGCTGCTTCAGTTCCCCGTAGCGCTGCTTATAAACCTGCAGCTGCGTGACTTCATCGAGCAAAACTTTTTTCTGCTGCACTGCCGTATCTACCGAAGTGCGTTCCTGCGCCACGGGGGAAAATGGCAGGTATACGCCGATCAGCACGATTACCACCGCTATCGCCGCGGCTACCAGGGCCTGCATGATCACTGACATGTCTCGAAACGGATTGGCCATGGCTTACCCTTTCCTCGCCGGTACCGCCGCGGGCGCCGGTGCACTTGCCGGTTTGGCCTGAGCTGATGGCGGCGTGATTTCCGCGGAAATTTCAAACAGGTACGTCTGCACTGTTAAGTTTCTGTCTCTTATACACATCTC
>CAXMLS010000216.1:0-2636 GCA_964194235.1 uncultured bacterium
GATGTGTATAAGAGACAGCCGATATACAATGCAGTGCTTTTTGCAGGACGCATTGAACTTTCGAAGAATCCTTAAAACTTAAGCACGGTGCCGAAATTACAGCACACATGCAAATCCCAAACGCCGTCGTTCTTCCCTTGGAGAAACCAGTGAAAAAGATCGTAAGCCGAGTTTGTCTCTGCTTTTTGGCGGCGGCGTATTGTGCCGCGCCAACCATTCGCGCGCAAAGCGATCTGGACCAGCGCATCGCCAAGGAAACCAATTCGCTGACCGAAATTTATAAGCACATCCATCAGAATCCCGAGCTGTCGACGCAGGAGAAGGAAACCTCGGTGCTGCTTGCCGCCGAATTGCGGCAGCTCGGCTTCGAAGTCACGGAACGCGTCGGTAAGTACGATGTGCCGGATCAGGTTTCCTACGGCGTCGTTGGCGTGCTGCGCAATGGCCCCGGCCCAACCGTAATGGTGCGCACCGAACTGGATGCTCTCCCGGTCGAGGAACGAACCGGCTTGCCATATGCCAGCCACGTGAAAGTAAAAAGGGCGGACGCTGAAGTCGGCGTGATGCATGCCTGCGGCCACGATCTGCACATGACTTCCTGGATCGGCACGGCGCGCATGCTGGTTCAATTAAAAAACGAATGGCACGGAACGCTGGTGATGATTGGGCAACCGTCGGAAGAAGGACTGGGCGGCGCCAAAGCGATGCTTAAGGATGGACTCTACACCCGCTTCCCGACACCAAACTTTGTTCTCGCGCTGCACGATATTCCCACTCTCGCTGCGGGAAAAGTGGCCTGGAAAGAAGGCTCCATGCTTGCCGGCGCCGATTCCGTGGAGATTACCGTGCGTGGCTTCGGCGGCCACGGTGCCGCCCCGCACATGACCAAGGACCCGATCGTGATTGCGTCTGAAATTGTGGTTATGCTGCAAACCATCGTCAGCCGCGAAGTCGATCCGCTTGATTCCGCGGTGGTCACCGTGGGCACATTCCACGCCGGAACCAAAAACAACATCATTCCCGACGAAGCCCATCTGCAGCTTACCGTGCGCACCATGAAGCCCGATGTGCACGACAAAGTTCTGGCGTCCATTAAGCGCATCTCGGAAGGCGTCGCGGCCGCCGCCGGCGTGCCCGCGGATCGCGCGCCCATCGTTAAAGTTCTTAGCTCGGGTGCGCCGACTGTCAACAATCCGGAGTTGGCCCGTCGCGTGGGAGCCGCGCTAGAACAAGCGCTTGGAAAAGACAATGTCCTGCCCGCCGACCCCATCATGGCGTCGGAAGACTTCAATGAATTTGGCCTCGCCGAACCCAGGCCGCCTTACTTTATGTTTTGGCTGGGCGCTGTCGACCCAGCCCGCATTGAGGATGCCCGCACAAAAGGCACACGTCTGCCCAGCTTGCATTCCAGTGAATTCTATCCGCAGCCGGAGCCGGCCATTCGCACCGGAGTTAAAGCCATGACCGCTTCAGTCCTCGCCCTGCTGCACAGGTAGCGTTTGCGTCAGTCGCGGTCATGATCCTCGTGATCGTGGTGTCCGTTCCGTTCTCCCCGGTCTTCATCGTGATCGTGGTCCCGGTCTCGTCTGCGGTCCCAGTGATGATCGTGTTCAATTCGGCCGCGGTCTCCCGACCAGTAACCGATAAAGAATTGCCTTCCGTCGTAGCGAGGTGCTACCCAATACGCTCCCTCATACGGCGGCCGCGTCCAGTAGCCCCCATGCCATCTGTAGTGTTTTCCTGCTGGATACCAATACCCTTCCACCCAAATGAACTCCTGACCTGGCGGTGGCGGCTCAACGTAAACGACCCGAGGCGGCGGTGGCGCTCCGATGGAAACACCAATCGAAACTTGCGCGTGAGCTGCCGATCCGCCCATCAAAAGCATTGCTGCAATAAGTGCGATTTTCAAGAAACTGCGCATGGTATCTGTCTCCTTCACCTTCCCTTCCACCATAGCGCGTCGCATCGTTTTAAGGCGTCGGCACAGGCACCGCGGTGTCTGAACGCGAACTGTCCCGAAGAACAGGTTAAGCAAGCAAGACAGGGTGCGCGAAATTCGAGTAGTTCCCTAATAGACTGCTTCAACGGACGTCCGGATATATTTCGTCCGCTATCCAGTAATTCGCCATCACAATTGCCAGCAGTGTCCCAACCACAAAAAGAATCCAGCGTTTATGCCGCCAGATCTTCCCCAGAGTTGAACGTTGCATGGGAATGTCTACGAGGTACGCCGCGCTGTAGCAGACATTGGCGATTACCGCCAATGCCGCAAGCGGCGGGACCGAAGAAAAATTAAGTGCCGGGCGGAAATGCGGCCACGTCGCAAGAACCCAAAGCGCCACCACCCCCGTAAGAAATAAGTTGTACAGCAGGCGTCGCGGCTCCCAAAAACGCGTTGCCTCAAGGAAACTAGCCCGCACCGAATCAGGCAATGCTCCTCCCGTCGGTGTCAGATTCGAATGTGGAGTCGTCATACCAGGTCTCCTTCTAGCAGCTAGCGGCTCGAACGCTTTGACAATAATCGATGTACTTTGTATTGTAAAGTACTTTTATAGCGCGGATTGAATGCTACGACTCTATTCTTGCGCACCACTACCCTGAAAAACACGGAGGGTGCCCCTCGATAAGAGAAA
>CAXMLS010000217.1:0-3199 GCA_964194235.1 uncultured bacterium
GCTTCAAGGCCGCAATGGCGGGTGCGGGAATTTCCAACTGGCAGAGCTACTACGGGGAAAATCTGATCGATCAGTGGATGATTCCGTTTTTCGGGAAGTCGGTGTACGACGATCCGGAAGTGTATGCGAAGAGTTCCGCGCTGAACTTTATTAAGAAAGCGAAAACGCCGACATTGATTCAGGTGGGCGACAGCGACGGCGAATGTCCCACGCCGCAATCATACGAGTTCTGGCACGCGTTGAAAGCGCAAGGCGTGGAAACGCAGCTGGTGGTTTATGAGCATGAGGGACATATGTTTGTGAAGCCGCAACACCAGCGCGAAATTATTGAGCGGACTTTGGCGTGGTTTGACGCGCATTTGAAATAGGCGGGGTGAGCGGCAAAGCGCGGCAGTTGGACTATGTGCGGCGAGCAATGTTCGCTAGAAAAAACCAGCGTAATTCAATAAGCTGTGATGCGCTTCATGGTGACTGGAACGGGTGTTTTCGTCACATGAGGCCAAGATTATTCGAGGGCGCGACGTGGCGGCGAGCAACTTCATCCTGCGTATTGTTTTGTTGCTGTTCCTCAGCGCGAGCGCCGCATTCGCCCAGGAGATTCTTGACGGCACGGTTCGGGACGGACACGGAGCGGCGGTTCCCAACGGCGCCATTTCTCTGCAGCACCAAGAAGGTAAGACGATTCTTGCGACGCACACGGACCCGGACGGCAAATTTCGCTTTTCCGCGCTCGATGCCGGAGAATACACGCTGAAAATTGATGCGGATGGCTACTACTCGTCGTCATTTCAATTCGTGCTGCGCTCGCGGCAACCGCTGTCTCTCAATCTGGATATCGAAAGGAAAGAGACGGTCCGTGAACGTGTTCAGGTACAAGCAAAATATCTGACCGTCGACCCGGAGAAGACCGGAAGCTCCTATGTTTTTACGCGCGGGGATCTGGAGAGCCTGCCCGAACCAATGCTGGAAAGCAGCAACGACCTGGCGAACAACCTGATGCCGGGCGCCAGCGACAGCCACGACAATTTCCTCGCGGTTCGCGGCACCGAGTTTTCCCTGCACGAATTCGTAAACGGCGTCTCTTTTCTGGACAATATGCAGCCGCAATTTTCTCCCGGCGTCAGTCCGCAGCTGTTTGAGACCGTGGAACTGATTACCGGCGGCTTCACGCCGGAATATGGGAATCGATTCGGTGGCGTGCTGGACATTACCACGCGTTCCGGCGCGGATCTCGACGGCCACGGCGAAGTGAATTTTCGGGGAGCGACGGTCGACAACTACGATCTCAACGCGGATTACGGAGGGCAGAAGGGCAAGTTGGGGTATTACGCTTTTGTGGATGGCTTCACTTCCGGGCGCTATCTCGATCCACCGGAGCCGCGCGCACTTTACGATTTCGGAAAAGGGTCGCGTGCGGCGGCGCAGCTCGATTGGGGCGCCGGGTCGAAGGATGCCTTTAAGCTGCTTCTGATGGGGTCGGGCACAAATTTTCAGCAACCCAACATCACGCAGGATCAGGAGGCCGGCCGCGACGCGCAGCGGCACCTCCGTCAACAGACGGCGATTCTTGGTTGGACGCATACGTTCAGTCCGCAAGCACTGCTGCATACCTCTATATATGAACGCACCAGCTCGGACCGCGTTTTGCCGACCACCGATCCCGATACGCCGCTTTCGGACGCATCGCGCACGCTCAATACTCTGGGTGTCAAAAGCGATTTCTCGTATCAGCTAAGCGGACACGTTGTGAAGGCGGGTATCGATCTCGTTCATTTGCGCGAAGGGGAAAGTTTTTTTCTGGATAGCCGCGGCGATCGGGATGTGTTTCCGCCGTTCAGCGGATGGGCCACCGGTGGGCAAGCCAGCGTGTACGTGCAGGATCATTTCACGGCGCTGCGCCACCTCACGATCGATCTGGGAGTCCGCTACGATCATTTCGACCTGGTGCGGGCGGATGGACAAGTGAGTCCGCGCGTCGGCGTCGCGTATCACATGGCCAAAACAAAATCCGTTTTGCACGCGGTGTACAACCGGCTTTTTTCTCCCCCACCGATAGAGTATTCGCTGCTGGCGAGTTTTATTGGTAACAGCACGCCGGCTCCGGGCCAGCGCGTGGGGAATGTGCGGCCGTACACACAGAATTATTATGAAGTGGGATGGTCGCAGGAACTTTATCCGCGCGTGAGTCTGGAACTAAACGCGTATCTGCACACCGGGCGGAACAGCTTTGAGAATCACGAAATATCCATCTCGCGGATTTTTGCGCCCATCAATTTTGATCGTGCGCGCTCCAAGGGCGTGGAGCTGGTAGTGAACATGCGGCAACTGGAGAAGATCGGCATCACCGGCCGGCTGCAATACGCGCTGGCGAAAACATTCTTTTACGGGCCGATTGCCGGCGGATTTGCAGGGAACGAACCGCTGGATCCCCGCGAAAGAATTGTTCCTGCGTTCGACCAGACGCATACCGGCACGGCGCAGATTTTTTACAACAGCCGCGATGGCCGGTGGCGCGGATTCTGGGCGGGCAGCGCCATGCGGTACGGGAGCGGGACGATCGTCGAACACGGGCCGCGGTTGCCGCAACATTTTACCGCGGACCTCGCGGCGGGTATGAATGTGTGGAAGAGGGAGTCCCGGCGAATGGATTTGGAATTCGACGTGACAAATGCAGGCAACAGTATTTATCGCATCGCCAAAGAGAGCGAAGAAATTCCAATTCAGTACGCCCCGTCGCGGACGGCAGGCGGAAGTTTGAAATTTCACTTTTAGTGTTGAGCGCCAGCTGACACGCCCGGCATGCAAAACGCGCGTTCTAGCGCTAGATGCAGGCGCCCGCCTTGTTGGACCATTCCATCTGGATTTTGTGATTTCCCAGGGAGCGGGTTTTCCACGCGCAGATGTCGCCGATTTCGCCGTGGGTGTCGTCGTACCAGCCCTGGCCGGGGATGGGATCGGTAATAGCTTCGCAGAGTTCGTGCGAGGTAGTGGAGGTAAGTGCGTCGATGACGGAGAGCCCGCCGGTACAACCAGTGCAGCCGGGATACGGCATGACCGCGTAATAAATATTTTTTGCAAAAGAATTGTGATAGCCGCAGAAAGATTTGCACGACGCGGAACCGCCCTGCAGAACCTTTACGCCGGGAGGCAAGAAGACGAAATAAAGTGTATTGCGGGTGGGTGTGGGCAGTGTAGCGGC
>CAXMLS010000218.1:0-1861 GCA_964194235.1 uncultured bacterium
GCGAAAATTTGTTGGTCTGTTCGTCTGTACCGAGCCCGTAGATTCCCGCACAACGAAATCCGGCTCAATGGCGATCTCTGAACGATGTTCTCCGCGCCCTTCAATTTCGTCAATGAGTGTTTGCGCCGCGATCTGTCCCATGCGCAGCAGCGGCTGACGTACGGTAGTTAGCGGGGGATTACTGAAAGCGGCACCGGAAATATCATCGAAACCCACCACCGAAATATCTTCCGGCACCCGGAGTTTCGCCTCGCGAATTGCCCAGATTGATCCGATGGCCGATATATCGTTATATGCAAACAAAGCGGTGAAGGGTTTCCCGCGCGACAACAGTTCTTTTGCCACCGGATACCCAATATGCGGCGTCGAGTCCGTGCTCTCGAGCTGAATCGTGAGCTCCGGATCGATCCGGATTCCCAGTTCCTCCGACACCTCCACAATTGCTGCCCACCGTGCCTCCGAATCCGAGCTGAACTTTTGGCCGCGGATGAACGCGATCTTCTCGTGTCCAAGTCCCTGCAGGTGTTCCAAGGCAAGGCAGGCGCCCCTTCTGTGGTCCAACACGATATTCGTTACCCCAGGCAAATTCTGATGACCGGCGACGGCCACAGTAGGTAAAGACGGTTGTTTGGTAATGGAAGTATCAACAGTAATGAAGCCTTCCACGCCACGAGATAAAAGCATCTGCGAGTAAGTTTCCAGAAGTTTTGGATCGTGCCGGTGAATTACCGTCAGGAAAAAAAAGTTGCTCTGCCGCAGGTGCTGCTCGATGCCGCTGATAACCATGGAGCCGTACGCATCACCGATCTCTTCCGCAATCACACCGATCGTGTAGGTGCGCTTCAGCCGCAAAGACCGCGCAAAATAATTGGGCTTGTAGTTGAGTTCTTGTGCGGCTGCCAGGATTCTTTGCTTGGTGTGGCCGGGAATTGATTTTGACGCCGCGGAATTGTTGAGCGCCGCGGATACTGTTCCCGGAGTTAGTCCGACAAGCTTAGCCACCGCCTTCAGCGTAGCCGCCGGATTTTTTTTCTTCGCAGACGTCATTGCACCCTCGCGTGCTAAGTCGTCGTCACAATTATTATGCGGTTTTTATGGCCGGACAATTATGCAGCGTATTACCCAGAACGATTGTTAACCGCATTCTACACCCTGTTTCTTTGCACCTCACGCGGAATGGCCACCTTGGTGTGGTGAAAGTCCTCGATACCACCTCATGTCCGTACTAGTACGTATATCATGAACAGTCAGTTTTCCAGCAATTGGCCTTAGAATATCGTTAATCTTTGTTCTTGACAACAGGTATGGTCTCAAGCGTATAGTGCAAAACAATTAGCAGTAGGGGTCCTCTCAAAATTGTCCTTGTCCTCTGGAGGGTTTCAAATGTTCGATGCACGCCGTTCATTTTCGCTTGGGTTTGCACTTTTATTAATGGCTATTGCCCCGTCAGTTTTCGCTCAGAAAACCTCCGGTACGATCACCGGAACGGTAACCGACACTAGCGGCGCCGCGCTAGCTGATGCTCGTGTAAGCGCCGTTTCAACTCAAACGGGCGCTACGCGTTTTGCTAATACCAATACGGAAGGCTCATTCAGTTTCCCGGAGCTGAATCCCGGGATGTACGACATCAAAGTCACGAAAGACGGCTTCAAAACGGTAGAAGAGAAAAATGTCGAGTTGCATGTAAGCGACATCACCAATCTTGCGCTCAAACTTCCCGTCGGTGGCATGGCGGAAACCGTAGAGGTCCAGGCTTCCGCCATCCAGGTAGAAACTCAGACTGGCGCGGTCGGCAACGTCGTGAACGGACAGGAAGTCCGCGAGTTACCTCTAAATGGTCGGAACTTTGTCGAACTCACCA
>CAXMLS010000219.1:0-8217 GCA_964194235.1 uncultured bacterium
GGTGACAGAATTACGTTGCTACAACAGCAGAAGCGCTGCGAATGTGCCTCGCCAGCGGCGAAATCGGCCAACCACCAATTAGGCGGCGAATCGGTGATTCCCCTTGTGGCCTTAGTGAATCGGCCACAACTCCTTGCGGAATCCTTTACACTCCGTGCGCTTCGTGCTAATTTTTATTTCCGTACCGCCATTCAACGCGCCAGGCGGCTAGGGCTCTCATCGAGAACCTGCCAACTTTTTTGTCGACATACCAGCCTTCCTCCCCAGGAACAAAGACTCGTCTCTGGTCACGCAATTCGCAGCGGCACTGTCGTGGTGTTTTGACGCGCAGTAGCAATTGCCCGGCGATTGTTCAGTCGCGCATGTCTCGCGAACGAATGGGCCGCTTGCTGATGTTTTCTGCGAGAGCAGAGACCCAAAGAGGAAACCTTGCTTAAGCTCCGAAAAGTGGAAATTGTCGGCTTTAAATCTTTTTGCGAACGCACCGTCGTGACCTTCAGCGGATCGGGAACGACGTGCATCGTGGGCCCCAACGGGTGCGGTAAGTCCAACGTCGTGGATGCCATCTCGTGGGTGCTGGGAGAGCAGAGCCACAAGTCCCTGCGCGCCGAACGCATGGCCGATTGCATCTTCAATGGCACCGTCAAGCGCCCGCCGCTGGGCCTGGCGGAGGTCACCATCACCATGGAAGACCCGGAGCTAGCTGAAGCCGCGCGCTTCGTGATCGAAGGCGCGCAGGAGGCGCAAGAAGCCGCCGAACGGTCCGCCGAGTTTCTCGATGATAACCAGAACACCGCGCAAGCCTTGAACGACAACACCGAAATTCTCTCGCTCGTCCCCGCGCAGTCCCCTGAAGATGTGGAAGGTGCATCACCGCAGATAGAAGCAGCGCCAACAGGCGAAGTCGAAACCTCGTCAGAAGCTCCAGCTTCGACTGCAGACCGCTTCAAACGCCGCAAGAAAGCTGCCGACAAGCCGGTGCTCGCCACGAAGCCCGGCGAAGTGGTCATCAGCCGGCGGCTCTATCGCTCCGGCCAGAGCGAATACCTGATCAACGGACGCACCGGACGCCTGCGCGACATTCAGGAAATGTTCATGGGCGTCGGACTGGGGCCGGACTCCTACGCCATCATCGAACAGGGACGCATCGGCCTGATTCTCTCCACCAAACCCATGGAGCGCCGCGCGATTATTGAAGAAGCCGCAGGCGTCACGAAATTTAAAACCAAGAAGCGGTTGGCCGAAGCGAAACTCGAATCGTCCACCGTTAATCTTTCGCGCGTCAATGACATTGTTCTGGAAGTTGAGAAGCAACTCGGCTCCCTGAAACGGCAAGCCGCAAAAGCGCGCCGCTATTCGGAAATTCGCGACCAGATGCGCGCCATCGTTCGGCAAATGCTGGCGGGCAAAGCACGGGAGCTGGATCAGGAAGCGGAACGCGTAGCCCGGCAACTGGACGAGATGACCGCGTCGGAAACGCAACACGCCACTTCCATCAAGCAGCAGGAAGACGATCACGACCGCTTGAATCAGCGCATCTACGAGCTCGATGCGGAAATCCGCCAGAATCAGAATATTTTGAATCTGACGGCGCTGGAAGTGGATCGCAGCGAGAATCGCATCAATTTTAATCGCCAGCGTTCGGACGAGCTTTCGCTGCGGCATGGGCAAATTTCCGGCGAACTGGGTCAGGCCACCGCGCAGGCGGCGGAATGCGAATTACGCAGCGCAGCGCAGATTCAGGCGGTTACGTCTCTGCGAGAAGAATCGGGCGGGCTTACCGCGCGGGTCGAAGAGCTTGCCGGCCGCGCGCATTCGCGTGCCGCGCTGATCACCGAATCGGAAGAACGCATCGAGACTTTGCGCCGCTCCGAAGTGGAAGCCGGAGAAAGCCTGCTGCGTTTGCACGGCGAGCAGAAACAGGCCGAGGAAGCGCTGGTCCATCAGGCCCAGGCGCTAAACAAACTGGAGCGCAATGAGCATGACCTGCTCGAATCGTCCATTCGCATGCGCGACGATGGCGATCAGGCCGCGCACGATTTTGAAGCTGCCAGCGGCCGATTGAGTACGTTGAAACAACAAGCTGCGGAGCTGCAGGCCACCATCGGCCAGTTGCGTCACCAGAGCGACGAATCGAAACAGCAAGCGGATGTTTTGCGCGACTCTCTTTCCGGAGTACGCGCGCGGCATTCCACGCTCACACAAATTCTGAACGACCGGTCCTATACCGCCGATGCCGTGCAAAAACTTTTTGCCGCCAATGAACGCGGCGGCGGGCAGGATTTTCATGCCGTGGGCGTTCTCGCGGATTACGCGGAGGTCGAAGAGCACCACGAAGCAGCCATCGAACAATATCTCCGCGACGAACTGGAATATGTAGTGGTGGAAACCTACGACCATGCGCGAGCGGGCGTTTCACTCTTGCGCGATGAAGTCGGCGGACGCGCCACGTTCTTTGTCGATTCCCTGCGTAACCTGCGGCTGCCGGAATATGAACCGATCATAAATTTCCGCGCGGAAGATGGGGTGATCTCACGGCTCGACAAGCTGGTGGAATTCCGCGATCCGCTGGGCGCGGCCGCCAAACAATTTTTGCCGCGATTGCGCGCTGCGTATCTGGCGGAGAGCGCCGTCCCGGCGGAGAAACTTGCACGCGATAATCCGCAGTTCGCGTTCGTGACACCCGACGGCACCTGCTATCAGGGCCGTATGGTCACCGGTGGGCGCGCGGACGAAGCCGGCCCGCTGGGCATGAAGCGTGAACTTCGCGCGCTGGACGCGGAGGTCATGCAGCTCGAGCATGAAACCACCGAACGGCAAGCTGCACTCGAAGCCGTGACCACCGAGCTGCAAGCCGCGACGAAAGCTCTCGAAGAAGTGGACATGCAACAACGCGAAGCGGACCGCAATGTTTTCGCCGCCAGGCATCGCCATCAGCAAGTGCAGGGCGAGCTCGCGCGGCTGGGCCTTGAGTTAACCGTGTGCCAGAACGAATTGATGCGCATACGCCAGGCTGTGGAGCAAGCCCGCGGGCGAGCCGAGCGTGCGAAAGACGAGCACGCCACGGCAGCGGCGAATCGCGCCGCGGCGGAAACCGAAAGAGCGCGGCTGACGGAACAGTTGACGCATCTGCGCGGCTCCATCGAATCCGATCAGAACGAACTGGCCTCCGGACGCGCCGAGCTGGCGGCCATGAACGAACGGTTATCCGCCGCCGAAGCGCTGGCCACGAGATTGAGCGAAGAAAGCGCCGAGCTTCTGCGTCGCGAAGCATCTCTGCTGCAGCAGTTGAATGCCGTCAACGAAGAATTGTCTGGGCTGGCACAGCAAAGCCAGGACCTGACGCAACAACTGGAAGGACTGCGCGCCGAAAAATTACGCCTGGAAGTCCGGCAGCGCGAAATGGAACAGGAGTGGGATGGCGGACGCAATCGCGTAGCGGAAATGGACGACCAGTTGCGCACGGGCCGGCAATCACTGCAGGAACTTCGCGAACAGCGCAGCCACGCGGAAATCGCCCGCGCCCGCAACGATTCCGACCGGCAGCATCTGCGCGAAACCTGCATGACGGAAGTAAATGCGCAACCGGAAGATTTGATCGCCACGGAGACGGCGTTCATGAGCGGCGAAGAGTTGGCCAATGCCGAAGTCAATTACCGCGAGATGAAACAGCGCGTCGACGCCATGGGCCCGGTGAACATGATGGCGCTCGAAGAGTTCAACGAGTGCGATCAGCGCTTCACGTTTCTTACGCGCGAACGAGACGATTTGCTCAAGTCCATTCAGGACACGCAGCAAGCCATCGCCGAACTCGACCTGGCTACCAGGGAAAAGTTTGAGCACGCGTTTCACGCCATCAATAAAAGTTTCTCCGAGGCGTTTCATACTATCTTCGGCGGCGGAATGGCGGAGATGCGCTTGACCGAACCGGACAGCTCCGGAGACGCGGGCATCGACATTGTGGCTTCGCCTCCGGGCAAGCGTCTGCAAAATATTCTTTTGCTTTCCGGAGGCGAGAAGGCCATGACGGCGCTGGCGCTGCTCATCGCCATTTTCCGCTATCAGCCAAGCCCCTTCTGCATCCTCGACGAAGTGGATGCGCCGCTCGATGAAGCCAACGTGGGACGCTTCACGCGCTTGATCGGCGACATGAGCGATCAAACGCAATTCATCATCGTCACCCACAATCGCAAGACCATGGAGATGGGCAGCGTGCTGTACGGCGTAACCATGCAGGAGCCGGGCGTCTCCAAATTGGTCAGCGTGCGCTGGGAGGGCGACTCTGCCGCGCCGAAACAACGCGCCGCAGCCGCGAGCGCCGCATAATTATTTTACAAAACGACCTGTAGAAGGCTGCTGACCTTCTGCAGGTCGTTTTTTCTCCACGCGAATTTTATTTCGCCTTCAATCCTTCCTCAGATTTCCACCGCCGCGACTTTGACTTCGTGTGGCGCTGCGCTAGAATGCTCTCCACTTCGTCGGGGGAAAGTTTTTAGTGCCTGCCATTCCTGCAAACCGCGTCGTACGCGAGACTCATTTCGACGGACTTACGCCGTCCGCTCGCGGTAAGGTGCGCGACATTTACGATCTCGGCGATAAACTTCTGATCGTCGCCACCGACCGCCTCTCCGCGTTTGACGTCATTCTTCCAACGCCTATTCCCGATAAAGGCCGGGTGCTGACGCAGCTTTCGCTTTTCTGGTTCGATCTTTTAAAAGACGCGATTCCCAATCACTTGCTCAGCACCACGGAGTTTCCCACCGCGTTTGCCGCATATCGCGAAGAACTGAGCGGCCGCTCAATGGTGGTGCGTAAGACCGAGCCTTTGCCGGTGGAGTGCGTGGTGCGCGGGTACGTTTCCGGCTCCGGCTGGAAGGATTATGTCGCGACGGGAAAAATATGCGGCATCGCGCTTCCCGCGGGAATGCAAGAGTCCGAACGATTGCCCGAGCCGATTTTTACGCCGTCCACGAAAGCGGCCGCCGGCCACGACGAGAACATTTCTTTCGAGCACGTCGTGAAGTTGATCGGCGAGAAGCTGGCCACGCGCGTACGCTCGATCAGCATCGATCTTTATCAGCGTGCCTCAGCCTATGCCGCGCCTCGCGGGATAATTCTTGCCGACACCAAGTTTGAATTTGGATTGCTCAATGGCGAGTTGATCTGGATTGACGAAGCGTTTACTCCCGACTCTTCGCGTTTCTGGCCGGCAGGGAAGTACGCGCCCGGTGGACCGCAAGTCTCTTTCGACAAACAATTCGTGCGCGATTATCTGGAGCGCATCCGGTGGCCAAAAATTCCACCCGGCCCGGAATTGCCCGAAGAAGTTGTTGCGGCGACACGGGACAAGTATCTGGAGGCGTACCGGATTCTCACCGGGCACGCCCTGTAGACATTATTTAGTTCAGATCACGAAGTACGTGGGACAGTTTCGCAGTAGCGGTCATAGTGACAAGGGGCAGTCAGCATTTTTTGTAGGGAGCGTGGCAACGTGAAGGATCAATTGGAAGGGCTCGTAAGTCAGATGGTGGAGCGCGGCATTCTTTTCGATGAGGCTATCGGAGAATTCGAGAAGCGCTTCATCAAGCGCGTGCTGGATCGCGCCAACGGCAATCAGTCACGCGCCGCGGAAGTTCTGGGCATTCACCGCAACACCCTCAGCCGCAAGATCGGCGAGTACAAGCTCGACCACAACGGACACCGCCGCTCGCGTTAGCGCCAGGATAAGCCGTTATTCTTCGTACGCACTTCTGCAATATGCAACGCAAACAATAAAAAAACGGCTCTTCGATTTCGAAGAGCCGTTTTTAATTTCCAGACCGCTTGCGCGTGGAATTATTTTTAGGAAGGCTTCTTTGCCGCGGGGCGATGAACGGGCTTCTTTGCGCCACCGGCCTTCGGCAAATCTTCTTCCTTCACCTTGGCTTTATCGAAATGCAGCATGAACGCGGGATCCGGATCGTACGAGGCCAGCGTCCCGGTAAAGTGCACGGCGCTGTCCTTTTCCAGCTTCGCTGCATCCGGCTGGCCAACAACTTTTACGTCCAGGTTCGGAACCGTTGCGGCGTCGAACTCCGCTTCGCTGGTAACGAACGCAACCTTAAGCTGCGTGGCATCTGTACCCGGAGTGACTTCGATAACTTTGCCGGGCACTTCGGGAAATTCCAGGCCGCACGCCGCCAGCCAGGTGACCTTGCTCTTGTCGCCGCCTGCCTTCAGATCGTCGATGACCGACTTCATGGTCATGTCTTTGCGCGCCGCGGCGAGATCGTCCGCGCTGGGCAACTTGTAGGTTTCCGGACGGTCCGGCGAGCTGCCGGCCAATTGCAGAAGTTCCGTCAATTCCGCGTCGGTCAGGTTATCGCACGCGGCCTGCTGATAATTTACGATCAGCTTGCGCAGATAATCTTTTACCTTGCTGGACTGCGCCTGGGTTGCGCCTTTGGCAGTCACCGCACGCGCGATAGACCAGAACGCATTCATCTGCTGCGGCGGGGTCATCGCCGAATACGCGAGGCCCAGACGGTAGCTGGTGATGGCATCATCGGGATTCAAAACCAGCACAGCCTTGTAATACTGGATGGCGTTGGGATAATCCTTTTGCACCATTGCGGCCTGCGCGGCCGTCCCATTGAAATAAATCTGTATTTGCTTTTTCTGCGTGGCGAATGCGTCGTCGGTCAGCGTTTCCGGTTTTTTCACCTCATCGAGCGCCTTCACACCGGCGACCGCCGCGTCCTGCGCGGTCTTGGCCATCGCGGGATCCACAGCGCCCGTCTTGGCTTGCGCCGGATCGGCGATGATGGCGTTGTAGGCAAACGCGCGCGCATACAGTGCTTGATAACGCGCGCCGGCGTCGGCCTTATCGCCCAGAGCCACCAGCTTGTCGGCGTATTCGATTACTTTCGGATAATTCTTGAGTTGGCTGTACGCATTGTAGTACAGCGGATAAATATAAATCGTCAGCGCGGAGTTCGGATACTTCGCGATAAAATCATCGAGCTCTTTCACCTGCTGGGTCGGATTTTTATCCGCCGCCGCAGCCTGATAGGCGTTGTATTCCGCCATCGTGTATTGCGGCTTGGCTGCATCCTGGCCCGCGGGTGCCGGAGTGGCCGCCTGCGCTCCGATGCCGGACGGAGCTGCGAGATTTAGAAAAAGCGCCGCGACCATCGCGAGGCCTGATAATTTATGAGTTCCAGTCATTTCCGATTTCTCCTCGCTCAAATTCCTAGCCTTCGGATTCTACTCCCGTGCACCCGGGTCGATGCTCCCGGCACTTCTCGCTGCCATTCGGAAAACTTTGGGATTATAGGGAAGACGCAAAGCCACCGCAAGTCGTCACGTAACCTCAAAGTTAAATCTGGGGGGACTTTGCGATTCGCCGTCTCACTCTATGGGCCGGGCACCATTTGAGGACCTATGTAGCCTCCAATGTTAAGATGAGTTTCGCATAAAAAGCGTGGCTTCGACGAGGAAGAATTTTAATGCTTAAAACACAAGTGTTAGAGACGCCTAAACGCCAGGACCAGCCCTTGAAGCAGGCCGTCGCGCTGGTTACCGGCGGCAGCCGGGGGATTGGCCGCGCCATCGCCATGCGGCTCGCTTCCCTTGGCGCCGCCGTGGTGATTTGCGGGCGCGATTCCAAGGCCCTTGCTACGGCGAGCGCGGAGTTATCGGGACTCGGCGGAGAGGTGTTCTCGCAGGTGGCGGATGTTACGCGAACCAGTGATGTGGAAGCTCTGGTGTCAAAGACTGAGGCCGCTCTGGGTGCGCTGACTATCCTCGTGAATAACGCGGGAATTGGAGTGTTTGGCGCCGCTCACGAGAAATCCGAAGCGGATTGGGACCGCGTCCTGAACACCAATCTGAAGAGCGTTTTCCTGGTGTCGCGGGCCGTGGCGCCGTCGATGATCAAGCGCGGCTCCGGCGACATCGTCAATATCAGCTCGCTGGCCGGCGTGAATGCATTCGCGGGCGGCGGATTGTATTGCGCCTCCAAATGGGGGTTGCAGGGACTTTCGGCGTGCATGGCTGAAGACCTGCGCAAGCACGGCATTCGCGTGAGCACCATCTGCCCCGGCAGTGTATTGACGGACTTTTCTGGCAGCGGCCCGAAGGATGCCTCGAAAGTATTGTCGCCGGAGGATGTGGCGCACGCCGTGGAGATGCTCGTGACCCAGAGCCCGAAAAGTTTCATCAGCCAAGTGCAGATCC
>CAXMLS010000220.1:0-1790 GCA_964194235.1 uncultured bacterium
GATGTGTATAAGAGACAGGGATAATTCAGAGCCAGTCCGCTCAAAACTTCTATCACTGAAAAATAAGCGATGACCGCCATCAACGGTTTACGCCGTCCGTAACGATCCGCCAGCATCCCAAATAGCAGCGCGCCGACAGGACGCATCACCAGCGTTGCGCCGATAGTTAAAACAATCGCGCTTTTTCCCACCACGAAATGCGTTGCCAGGGTATCAACCAGGAAGACCACAACGAAGAAGTCGAACGCGTCTAACGTCCAGCCCAATATGCCCGCGGCGATGGCGTACCCTCGGCCCTTTTGCGGCGGACCATCGCCTTCATTCCCGGTAATCGTGGACGTGAGCATAAGTGCCGTGAACAGCTGAATGTTTGCGGCGCTGAGTTTAGTTCGAAACCAGGGAAGCGGGGCTGAACACAACATTAAATCTGCTTAAGCCGCTGCTTCAAAGTGCGAACTTAACCTGGCAGAGATTGTCCCCGAGTTTCGTCCGCAAACGGAATGATTAAAAGTCCCAGCGCGAAGGCAATCGCGGTGTAAGCGACGGGTTTTCCAATCGTCCCCGCATGGCGAACCATTGCGCCGATCAAAAAATTAACGCCGGCGCCCACAAAACGCCCAAAGGAAGTTGCAAACGCAAAAGCCGTTGCGCGGACGGAGGTGTCATATTGCTCAGGAAGCCACAGACTGAACAACGCGAAGTTCCCGCCAAAGAAACCGAGAAAAAATAAACTGGCAATAAACGATTTCAGACCATTATTCAAATAGAACGCCCAACCAAAGCTCAAAACGATGAAGATGCACATTCCCGAGAAATATATGGCCAGCGTTTTTTTTCGTCCCAGGCGTTCGGCCAAGGCCGGAACTACCAGACAACCCAGGATCGTGCCCATAGAAAGAATTACCGTTCCAGCGGAAGCCGACTGAGACGCCTGCACCAACGACATCCCGGCATTTTTCGCCAGAGTTATGATTGCCGTCGGCTCATACACCGATCCCGCCCACAACCCAATAATAGCGACGGTAAGCAGCGCTGCATTGACAATCGTTCTGCGGCGATATTTTGCGTTGAAGATTTCCGCAAGGGGGCGTTTGCGCTTGACCTCGTCGCCTCGACGCTTCCAGCGATCCGGTTCGTCGACGCGCAGGGTAATCAGAACGGAAATAATCACGGGAGAGAGGCCGCAGAGAAACATTGCTCGCCAACCGAATCGCGCTCCAACGGTATAGTTCAGAGCAGCGGCCAGGAAAAAACCGAAATAGTAGCCGGTCTGCAGATATCCCGCGCCCATTTTGCGGCGGTCTTCCGGCCAAGCTTCGGCAACGTACGTGCCCGCGAGCGCCCATTCTCCGCCTATGCCGATGCCGGCGAGCAATCGATAAAGTCCCAACTGCCATACGTTCTGTGCCAGAGCGGCTGCGCCGGTAAACACCGCGTACATCAGGACCGTCGCTGCCAGCACGCGTGTCCGTCCATAGCGATCCGCCACCGGTCCCCAAATAAATGAGAGTCCCCATCCGACCAGGAACACCGCAAAAAGAATTGAACCGACCAGCCCGATATTTTCCGGTGTTTTAGCGATCCCGGATTTAGGAAGCAACTCCAGCAGAGCAGGGCTCAGCACTAACGCATAGATAAATGAATCCATGCCATCGAGCGTCCATCCGGACCATGCAGCCCAGAATCCGACGATCTGGCCCGATGTGAGTTTTGTAGTAGGCATGCTGTGTCGGTGAATCTCAGATGAAAAAGTATTTTCGATTGACAACGAAACGGCGAGGGATTATGTC
>CAXMLS010000221.1:0-5323 GCA_964194235.1 uncultured bacterium
GAATTAGATAGGTGAGGGATTGTCCGGCGTGCAATTTGGGAAAGAGCGTGGTGCGGGGAGTTTGCGCAACAGCAGGCGACAAGCACGGAGCCTGAATAGCGAAGGCGATGAAAAAAAGAGCGGATGGAATTGGGCGGCGCGTAATGATTTTAACCCTGAGCTTTCACGTTGGGTTTAGCTTAAAACTTTGATCGAGAGTTTTTGGACAGAAATGTTTATTTCCATGGGCCACCAAAATGGCGATCAAAAAAGTCGCTGGTGGCCTGATACGCAGCGAGCCAATTGCGATGCAGCAGGAAATCGTGGATATCATCGGGGAAAATCAACTGTTCGATTTCCACGCCTTTGGCACGCAAGCGTGCAACCAGATCTACGGTCTGCGTAAAAATAACGTTGTGATCGTCATCCCCGTGAATGAACAGGACCGGCGAGCGCCACGTATCCACGGCGGTGACCGGAGAGGATGCGTGCGCGAGCTTGGTTAAATCGGGTGGAATGTTTTTTCCATCCCAATTGTCAGTGGGCCAGTCGTGCACGCCGTGCATATCAACACCCGCGGCAAAGAGATCGGAATTGCGACCCAGACCGAGGGCGGTAAGATAGCCACCGTAACTGCCACCCCATAAGCCGATGTGTTTGGTATCGACGTCATTTCTGGCGGCGAGATATTTTCCGGCCGCAACCACGTCCTGGTATTCCGACGCTCCTCGTCCCGCGCGATTGGGCGCTTCGAAAAACGCATGGCCGTATCCGATGCCGCTGCGATAATTCAGCGCCATCACGATGTAACCACGGCTGGCGAGGTACTGATTCATGGAGTAGGAATTCGAGTAGTAATACATGTAGTGCCAGCCGAGGAGCATCTGACGCATCGGGCCGCCGTGCAAAAAGATGAGTGCAGGTCGCTTCTCGCCGGGTTTGAGATTTGCGGGGATAAATAATTGCGCGTGGAGCTCGAGGCCGTCAGCCGAATGAAGAACTGTTTGTTGCGGAACCACGAGGTGATCCGCGGGAAAATCATTTGGCCAGGCGGCGGTTTCCAACGCGTGCGGCGAGGAACCGAATGCGAGCGCGGAAGTAAAAAGGCGCGCGGGATGTTTAGCATCGGAGGCAAAGTACACAAGCGTTTCGCCATCGTCGAGGACGACGGGGGCCCACGCGATGCCGTCGCCGGAGGTTACGCGTACGGGATCTTTACCGCCAGCAACGCTGACGCTGGAGATATGACGGCGATCGATATCTTCTTTCGCGGCGCCGCAATTGGAATTGAAGAAGACGGTTTGTTTGTCGGAAGTGAAAGACCATTGTTCGACTTCGCAATTTCCGGGCGTCAAGAGCTGGAGATTTTTTCCATCGGCGGTAAGTGAATAGAGATGCTGCCAGCTGTCCTTATCGCTGGCGATGACCAGGCGATCTCCGGCGGCCCAGTTCAGAACGCCGCCGCCAGTGTCTTCAGCCATGAAAGGAAAAGAGTCGGTCTGATTTTTTCCGCTGTGCCAGATTTCCTGCGCGCTTCCGGCGGATACATCGGCGGTCCAGATAGACCATGGATCCGGCCGGTCAGGGGCGATGAAAAAACCATCGGGTTGATCGCGGGGCGCGGCGGGCTTGCGCACAAAAGCAAGGTGCTTGCCGTCAAGCGACCAGCGGGGCGATCGATCGGAATCTACGGTGGGCGCCAGAAAGCGTATCGATTTGTTGGAGACATCGTAAATACCGATGAAGGAGTGGTCGCCACGGGAGGAGACGAATGCCAGTTTTCCGCCATCCGGAGACCATTGCGGATCGTCGTTTTTCCCACGAACCACGAGTTGCTGCGGCTTGCCCGATCCGTCCAAATTTGCGAGCCAGAGCTGACTGTCCTTTACATAAGCGACAACGCCGCGCGCGGAAACTTCAGGTGACAGACCAGCGTCGATTTTTTTTGGTTCGCCGCCATTCCATGCAATGGTCCAGACAGATTGTTCGATGCCAGCAGGAGTGCTGGTGGGATTCGGAGACTGGCCGGCGGAATTTTTTTCATCGCCACGCACGTAAACCAAGGTGTTGCCGTCGGGTGAAAAATGCAGAGCGGATAACTCCTGCCCATCGTCAGAGTCGTACCTGGTCAACTGCCGCGCGCGAAGTGGCACACCTTCCGCGACCCAGATATTCCTGCGGCCTTGTACATCCAAATCCCAGGCTACGCGGCCACCTGTTTTTGAAGCAGTAAGATGGGAAGGAAATGGGGCGCTCATGACCTGCTCGAGAGTGAAAGGAGTTTGCGCGCCGGCGTGCGGTACAAAATAAATCCAAGTGAGGAACGCGAGCAGCGCAGTGCGGGCCATTAACACTCTCCTTGCGAAACGGGTTCAATCCAGCGATTTGCGAGTCAATCCGCCGGCTGGCGCGGAGCGGATTTGACCTCGGAAATACGCGGGTCGTCCAGCGGGCCGACAATTTTCAAAACTCGAGCAGGCGCACTCGCGTTCCGAATGGATCGTTTTCCGCTGCTAACACCAGCGCCGGTTTCGATGGCAAGATCAGCGTCGCGGGCAAAACTTACGGTGCCGTTAATCAAAGTGGTCTCCGCATTGCCATCGAGGCGTACGTCCTGCAAGACAACGCTGCGGTTTCGTACCGTAAACGCTCCTGCACCGGATGTCCAGCGCGAACTGCCGGAGTTAGAGTCGCCATCAGCAACACCGCCCCTTACGTCCCATCCGTGAAATTCGAGATTGGCGAGACGCATGGCGCCGTTTCCGGATAATTTTTGCAGCAATTCTTCGCGGCCGACTCCGGTGGTTTTCAGGTGCAAGGTTCCCGAGGCAAGACCGCCGAGGCGGTCCAACGCAGTTGAAGCTACAGGCAGCCTGGTCAAGTCCACACCGTTTAATTCAGCTTTCACGTCATACACGGGACGCGGAATAAATTCAGCATTCATCGTGGCGTGGACGGTGCCACCAGCCCATTGCGCCTGGCTGTTGGAGATGTCCAGCTGCAAATTGTGCAGCGCGCCGTGGACGCGCAATTGTTCCAGTTTCAATTTTTCGATGGTGAATTCATCGATTTGCAGGTCACCTATGACGTTCAGGCGGCGAACAAGTTCGCTGGCGAGAGCACTCTGCGCGGAGCCGCCACCGAGCAGCGAAGGCAGTAATCGTTGCAGCCAGCCTGGGCGAGCGCGCGGACCGACCCAGCGGTCGAGTTCCGTGGCATCCAGATGATCGGCATGCAACTGAACATTCCAGATGCCTTCCTGCAGAGGGTCAACGGGAAGGCCCTCAGCAACGCTGCCAGACCAACTGGCACCGAAGCCTTCCGCCAGTGAAATTTGAGCAACGCGCTTGCCATCGCGCCACTCGAGGCGTGCCTGGTGCAGTTGCACGGGCTGGTTCAATCCTGCGGCGGCAAGCTGGGCGTTGTTCACATCTATCGCACCAATCCACACAACGCCTTTCGAAGATCGCGGCCATTCGCGGCGCAGGTCCGCGTGGATTGGACCGCTTAAATCCCAGCCGTGATTGAGGCGGTGGCCGAATGCGGAAGCAATTTTTAAAAGGTCTTCGGATTTATCGGCGCGCCCCTGAACGTTGAGGGCTCCTTTGTGCGCAATGAAATCCTGCGTAACGGTCAGGTTGATTTCCCCGGCGGATTCGCTCGCGGCGCGACGCTTGTTTACTCGCCCGGCGCGTCCGGCCGTCAAGGGTGCAGTCGATGGAGGCATAAGCGAAAGATGAACAGGGTCCAACGCAAGATTCATGCGATCGAGACCAGCGCGAAATGGAAAAACTTTTAACGACTCGTCGACATCAGGAATTGTAACGACGCCCCCCAAGGTAGAAAAATTCAACGATTGTATTTGCAGCGGCCAGCCCTGCAGCGCCAGCGTGCCAGTGAAGAATTCATCGGCGGCAATGCCCTCCGCGACTCCGGGTTGAAATGCGCGATACCAGGCAAGAATGTCGGCGGCCTGGACGCCGGCGGAGTTCACTTTGATCTGCATTAGTGGCACTGCTGCACCGCCGAACTGGGCCGACCCACGAAGATTGGACACTGCAGTTTCGACGAGAAGTTGGTCCGCGCTGATCTTTCGGAGCGCGACGTTCCACCTACCCTGAAGGGTCGCGGTTAGTTTTGGATTGTCGGCGCGCTCGGTGAGGTCCCAACGATGAATTTGCGTGGCGCGCGCTTTCAGGGAAAAGGCCCAGTCGCCGGGAACGCCATCGCTGACATCACCTTGCGTATCGCCAGTGAGCACGCCGTCGGGCGGTGCGCCGCTTTTCGCGGTGGCCTCCAGAGCAAAAGTTCCGCGCACGCCATGGTCCTGCCCATCGAGAAGGCGGAACATGTCCGCGAGTGAAATGCGATCCCATCGCACGGTGAAGGAAGCGGGCTGCAAGCGCGAGGAGGTGCCGGCAATATCGCCCTGAACCTTCAGGGTGCCGGTGGATTGCAAAGCCACTCCACTGCGCCATGGCTGGGCCTCGAGTTGCAATTTCCAACGGCCAGCGGCAATTTGCTCGACATTGCCGGTTACGCCCGTTAATGCGAAGGGCTGTTTACTGTCGGCGTTCTTGAAATTGATGCGACCATCGTCAAATTCGATTTTCTCGAGGCGGTTAGCGATGGCGGGGGCGCGGCTGGGACCATAGACGCGGGAATTTTCAACGATGTTGGATTTTGTCGGGGGCAGCCAATCTTCCAAGTTCCAGCGTCCCTGGCTGTTTTTTACCAAAGTGAGGCTGGGCTGGCCCAGGAACAAGGTGCCGAATTCAAAATGGCCGCGCAAAAAACCCGACCAGCGAAGGCCCGCGGTGAGATGTTCGGCGCGCAAAAAATATTCGTAACCAAAGGCGGGGTCGTCGCCAACGGTTACGCCGGTGGCATAAATGCGCGGGCTGGGGAGAATTTCAACGTTGAAGTGCTTGACCTGCACGGGACGGCCGAACGCCTTTTCGAGGTGTGCGCTCAGATAATTGTGCAGGCGGTCGGTACGGACGGCGAAAGAAACGGCAATTTGAGCCGCGACGAGCAAGGCAATGGCCGCGAGGGCTACCTTCCACCATTTGCGTGCTTTGGCCATGCCGTTCGAAGTTTCGCAGACTGGGGCAGAAATGTGTAGGGGTGCGGGTGCCGCGCGAAGAAGTGCGCCAGCGAGTAGTTAGTGAACGGTATGCAGCATCCTGTTCCAGCGTGTGCGCGCGGGAAGATGCATGAGGGTATCGAAGATGCCCGTCAGCCGCTGCCAGAAAGTGCTGTCGCCGGCGTAATCTCCGCTGGTCGCGTCCACGGACCAATAAATTAAAAATGGCCGGCCCATAATCTGTCTCTTATACACATC
>CAXMLS010000222.1:0-2639 GCA_964194235.1 uncultured bacterium
GGGTTTGGGCCTCACCCGAGGCGGCGGAGGCGCGACAGGAATCTCGACCAAGGGCTGCGCCAACTGAATGATGTCCATATGCAAAACGGTTTTGATTCTTTCCGGGTAAAGCAGGGGAATGATAACCACGAAAGTGATGAGTACGATCTGGGCGATGGCACTTAAACCGATGCGATCCCAGCGTGACTTACCTTCGGGCAGAAGCTCAAGGCGAGCGGCAACCGGCTTCGTGCCGATCGCGCGCCTCCAGGCCTCGTGGTCGGCGGCGGTGCGGGATCGAATGGCCTCGAAGCCCACGCCCATGGTGGTTTTAATTGGTGGATCAGAAAGCATTATCGTCATCCGTATGCCCGCCTAATAGATTTGCCGCCCTGGGCTGAAAGCTAGGAGGACTAACTCGCTGAACCGCCAAGCGGGTCGTCCCTAGAATAACTACAGTACGTACTGGTGAGAGGGAGATCGAATAGGACTTTCGTACTAACGACGCGAAGTCGCTATTGCTATTCATGCTCCGCACAAAACATCGCCAGGTACCGTAATTAACCCACCAGGGGCGGTTCGGTTGCGGGCATGGGGCGCAACATACGTTATAGGATACCGCAAATAGGAATAGGGGTGCTTCTGTTTTGCATATCGGTTTCCGATAGATGGGGATATCCTCAGCGCCGGGTCCGTGCCGGGCTCGAATCAATTGAATCTTATGGACATGCGGGCAAAATACGGGACTGCGGCAGACAGAGATTCGATGGATCTATTTTCGCAATTTTTGCAGGCACACGGATCCGTGGTGCAGCAGTGGTGTTTGCAGGCGGAGGCGGACCGCTGGGGGATTTCCGAGGAGCGTTTTGGACGCGAGTTGGCACGATGCGCCGAGGCAAGGTTTCGCGCTGTGGCAGGATCCAGGTTGCCAACTAGCGAAGAGTTGCAGGCCTATCTGGGAGCGCTGCAGCTGGCGGACCTGGCACTGGCGTGCGCCTGTGCGGATGGCGTCGCGGCGGCGTGGGAACATTTATTTCTTACGTATAGAGGGTATCTGCGGGCGTGCGCAGGCGCGATGCTCAAACGCAGCGCGAGTTCTTTCGAAGCGGAAGAACTGGCGGATTCCCTGTTCGCCGAGCTTTATGGCGTCAGTGAGGGGAAACGTGGCTCGCTGCTGCGCTATTTCCATGGGCGCAGCACGCTGAAGACGTGGTTGCGCACGGTGCTGGCGCAGCGGCACGTGGATAAAATTCGCGCGGGGCGGAGATTTGAAGAGTTGGGCGAAGATGACGTGGCTGGCGGGGCCGAGCAGGCGGCGCATGGAAAAACTTTGCTCTCCGGGCGGGCGGTGGTGTCGCAGGCTCCGGCCGACCCGCACCGCGAGCGATACTTGGCCATGTTTACGCGGGCGTTGCAGGCCGCGCTGAATACTCTGCAGCCGGCCGATGCGGAGCGCTTGCGGATGTACTACGCGGACGAGAAAAAGCTGGCGGAAATCGGGCGCGTACTGGGCGAACATGAGTCCAGCGTGTCGCGGCACCTGGAAAAAGCTCGGCGCGATTTGCGGCAGGCGGTGGAGGAAATTCTTCGCAGCGGAACGTGGGCGGGCAACGAGGCAGTAAGCGGGGCTCCGGGTGGCGGAAAAACTGCGCGCGGCCTTAGCGGAGCTGAAATTGCGTTGTGCGTTGAATACGCCGCGGAGGATGCGTCCATCGATCTGGACAAATTATTTTCCGGGCGCGATTCGCTGAGGGCTGAGGGTGAAGGGCAGGAGAAATAGGCCAAGGCAATGCAAGAAAACGGCGGAGATTCGTTCTAAGGATGGGCAGGTCCATGGGCCACGACGAGCGCGATGAAAAGTTTGAGCGGGGACTTGCGCGACATTTGCGTCTGGAGGCGGGGCGTAGGCGAGTTGCGTGCCCGGATGCAGAGATGCTGGCGGCGCTCCATGAACGGTCGCCATGGCTTTCCACTGCAGAGAGGAAGGTAGCGCAAGAGCATGTCGCGGCGTGTTCGCGATGCCAAGAGATATTGGCGCAACTGGCGGCCACGGACGAAGTTGTGTTGGACTCGCAGACAAGCGCTGGTGCGCAGTCCGCGGAAGTTTTGCGAGCGCCCAGCGATATTTCGCGCGGCAGGAAGAAGGCGATGTGGCAGTGGGTGGCGCCCGCGGCAGCGCTTGCGGCGGGATTGCTAATTTGGGTGGTAGCACATGAACAGCGGCAGGACGTGCTGAGGCCAACCGACAAAATTCAGATTGCGGAAAAGCGTTCTGAGGAAAGAGCGTATGCGCCATCGAGGAGTGCTTCGCGATCGGATGAGCCTGCGACGATAGAACAGAAGAAACAGAAATCGCTGGATGGATTTGCGGCGGGCAAATCACGAACTTCGACGGCGGCCGATGCACGCGCGGAAGCCGATACGAAGAGCGGTGAGTATCAAGATAAATCTTTGAGTGCGGCGGCTGCGCCAAAACCAGCGAGACGTGCGGAGAAAACGGACGAGATTGCTGCGGCGGGAGCACCGGCGAATGCAGCAGACCAGCGAATGGGCAAACAAACCGCGAACCTTCCTGCGATAGGGCGCAACGATTTGAGTAAAGAGAAACTGGAGACCAACGCGAAAAGCGCGGCGGTGGTTTCCTCTGCGCAACCCAGCGC
>CAXMLS010000223.1:0-7752 GCA_964194235.1 uncultured bacterium
TATCTCTTGTGAGAAAAGGCGGTTAGCCAGGTTGTTTCTAAGCAAGCCCGTACGACAGCGCCGAAATTGCGTGTCGGATCTGCCCTGGCGCTGATCGCACCAAGTGCGCATATAGGTGCTGTCCCAACCAGCTGCTCAGTTGCTCGGGCGCAGCATCGGGAATACCTCATAGCGATGCGGCATGGGTTGCGCATCGGCTCTCCGTTTGCTTCGAGCGCGCTCCAATGCCTGAGCCAGCTTTTCGGCGGACTGTTTCTTGCCGTCGTCCATCTCACGCCTTATCAAGTCCAGATATGTCGTGTCGAGGTCGCTTATCTCTCTTGTATCCAGGCCAACGGTCCTTGCCTGTTGCAGCATAGGTGTTTCGAGCTGTGCCAGGTTGATTCCTGAAGCGAATTCCTCCGCGCGAAAGCTTCCAGCGCGCACACCATCGATCCGCAATTCGTAATTTCCCGGCGCCAGTCCGGAAATTCTTAGGTCTTCATGGTCCAGGGAGTCGATGAAGTCGGAGCTGTGCACCATGGCGTCCCAGACCAGATCGAGTTCTCCGGAAGGAAGAGGCAGGGGCAAAGCGCAGTCCGCCTCCGACCACTCCAGCCCGTGTCCGACGCGGTGCAACCCGGATACAGCGGTGTTCGTTTGTTCGAGTACGGCGGCGTTTTCTCCATTAAGGCGCACTCGGGTCACGACGGAAGGCGCGTTCCACGCCTTCAGCAAACTCTCTGCCATAACCCAATGAATGGCTGCGCCGGGGTGCACCCGGTCCAGCATAAAGAGAGTGGAAAGCGCGGCGTCGCTGCTCTTTGTCCGGGTCAAAACATCGACAACGGGGTGGTTAAAATCAACCACTAACGCATGTTTCTCCCGCGCCAGTTCGCCCACAAATTCTCCATACTTTAAAAGCACGCTGTTATATCCGCCCGGAAAACCCGGCTCACGCGTGACGTCATCATAGGGAGAGCTTTGAATCAGAGTTAACCGCACTTTTGGATTGTTGGCGATAATCTGATCGACAAGATACCGATAGCCTCGCGAAAAGGACTCGAAAATCTGCCGGTTGTAAGGCCGGACGCTCCCGTCATTCATACCCAGCATTACGGTGACGACTGTTGGATGAAAGGCGAATACGTCATCATGAAGACGCAGATCGATGGGGCCAGCCCAACCTCCGGAGACGCGATCTCCTCCGACGCCGCCGTTCCAGAACTCGATCCTGCGGGCGGGAAAGCGAGTCAGAGTGTATTCCTCGACGTCCGCCGTGTACAGCTGCTGCTCCGTGATGCTGTCACCATAAAAAACAACCCGGTCCCCATCCCGGAGGCCAAAATCCTTATTGGATATGTCCTGGGCGTGGCTGCGGGTAATCGTGCAACTCAAGAGCAGAATCGAAGCAGTTGAGCACAGCATTCTAAGAATGTGGGATCGCTTCATGATTACTCCTTCGGTAAAATTGGTTTATAAAGATTCTAGTAACCAGACGGCGATTCTACTCAGTCGTCGATCTGAATAATCCCCTACTTGGTGACAAAGTCGATGGCCAAGTCCGCCAGTTCGTATAACCTTGAATCTCATTTTGACTCCAAAAAGAGCACCTATTGTATGCAGTGGGTTGATGATCACCTTACTTGAGCGACCATAAAATAAGTCGTCGCCGAAGCTTTGCTGCCCGTGCACGGCGAAGAGTCGACGAAGATACCCGCTTTCGAGAGACGGTCATCTGACGTCGGGTTCTTCTCAAGCGGCTCACGGAGCCTGCTGCCTTGCTGCGTCTGCCTCAATACGAACGAAGATCGCCCTAGCCTCGCGATATCGTTTTTGAGCGGCATCACGGTCCTTCGGGAGGAATTGAGCCCAAGCGCCCCTGGGAGATGTCTGCGCGAGCAGGTTGTCGATCCAGTGGACAAAGAACTTCGCATCGTCAGCACTAGCGCGAATGGGTTCGTCTTTCACCATAACGAACACTGCGCCAGTATGGGTCTGATGGCCATTCTGCCAGTCCATCCTCCGGGCAGCCAGCCACCCGCTATGTCGAAACTCGACAGTGGTATCGAAAACTACGGGTGCTCCGGGAGCGACCGAACCGGTTTGGGAAGCTACTACTGACCCGTTTTGAACTAGTTCGATTCTGCCGATGCTCTCATCGAGGGAGTGCCACTCGATTCTGACCCGTACCGCGCCTTTCCCGCCAAGGCGAACTTCGTCTCCGGGTTGCGCTGCGTCGTTTACTGTGAGATTCAGGAACTCGGTGTGCGCCTTGCGCGAGACCACAGTGCGTCCTCGTGCAAGACCGTCGATCCATTTTTCGTAGGTTAGCTTGCCGTCGGGAATCCTGACATAAGTCAATAAGGTTCCAAGGGGTTCGTTGTCGTTGCAAGAATAGTCTGTGCTAGCGGCCAGCCCTGGGCGGAAACCAGTGTTCAGTAGGCGGTAATAAGCCTGCAACGCGGAGTCGCCTCCTCGCACGTCTTCCATCAAGAACGAGGAGGCTCCCAAGGCGGTCTCGACGGGATACTCAAGCGGTGCACAACAGTCGAGCGACAGCGGGATCCCATCCAGCGGATAGAAGCTATAAGGGAGGTACTGCATGTGCGCAAATCCGCCGATACCGCCCTGTTCCCTCGCCCATGAAAATATTGGGTAAGTATATTCCGCGTACGGTTGCCCACCTCTCTTGAGACCTAGAAGAATCAGGTGGCCGCCGACTACCTTCCTTTCGAACGTCACGCCTTCGGGATCATAGTGCCATTCTGCATCCCAATGAATGATCCGCTGGGGCGTTGACGAGGTGTGGTCTTGGCCGGTGATGAGTGGGAGGTCTTGAGCAGCATCCCGAATCTCGCCATTTCCAGCATCAGCAAGCACGGAAACAACGGCCAGATTGTTCGGCTTCATCATTTCCAGTAGCTGCGCGGGGCTGAGCATTTCTTTCTCATTGGATCGGCCACAACCAATACCCCGATGAACGTGCGCATCCCCAGCAAACCAGTTGGCCGGCTCGGGCCTCAAAGTTGCCTGGGCGAGGCAAAGAACGTTGCCAGCAGTGCCGGCCAGCACCGTGAAGTATGCGAAATAGGCAAGACCAGAAAACGTCTTAATCCGCGGCAGACGCGTGCCGAACCACCCGGTCAGATATCGAATCAACAAGACGTTCCCCCTCAGTTGTGCAGATATTTCTTCAGCCGGTCCTTATCTCCCCACACGGATTCCGTGTGCGAGAGGATTTCCTCCGGGGTGAGCCAGAGGCGCTTCATTTTTCTTTGACTATGCAACTTTGCCATGTCGTTAAAGTGGGGGGAGCCGGGGTCCTCCGATTCTCCGAAGGGGAGAAGGCTCCAAGCCCTTTTAGGCGAGCCCTCATCGACCACCAACAAATGCCCCCAGCCGTCATTGGAGTGTATTGTCCCGTCCTCTTGTTGCGGACCGTCATCTGGATGGAGCACATCAAATAGGCCAGTCCCGTCCATGGGGAAAGTACCGCCGCGCTCAACCACGTTCACTGTGCCCCAAGGGATTTCTGTCCTACCGAAATCCTTTTGGATCCTCCGGACTGCCTCATACAATGCGCGGAGCGCCATATCTTGTTCCTCGGCTGAGTCGAGATTAATGTCATAACGCGAGAAGCTGAGAAAGCGCTCGAGCTTCGAGGCGGAAAACTTATCTTGGTAGGCCCCGGCCCAAAAATAGAGGTACGTCTGAGCCACAGAATCCGGGGCCGAACGACGGTCCCATCCCTTGAGGACTTCGATGGCACCGCGGATAATCGGATCGGCTGCAGCGCCCTTGTTTTCCAGCGCTTTGCTGAGCAGGGGCACGATGACGTCGGCGGGCACGACGTATGTGTCATACGCCAAGGCTTGCATTTCCTCCAAGGTGAACTTCTTGTCCTGTCCAAGGATTTTTAGGAGCCGTTCCCCACGTGCATTCAGGTCCTCTTGACTGATTTCCGGCTTTGGCACGGAGAGCAGGTAGTACGGAGCCGGATCGAGCGGGTGGAGGCCGGAGTTTGCAGTCGATAGCCATGGCGGGTTGTTGCAATTCTGGATGAAGCCGGAAGGCGGATTGAGCAATTGCGGAGATTTTTCCAATGGCAGATACGGCCCCCATTCGGTGGACTTCAGCCAACCGGGCACGGGCTTGCGCCAGTCGTAGCCGTCGGCGCGCTGCGCGACGGTGGCGTTATGCACCCAGTAGAGGTTCTCCTTGTCCGTGTAGAGAAGGTTCCAGCGCGGCATCAGGTGCTGGGCAATTATCGATTTAAACTGCTGCAGGTCTCGTGCCTTCATGATGCGGTACAAATTGGTGGAATAATTCACGCCGTCGTAGTTGGGCAACTTCACTGCGTATGCCCGGTGTTTCTCCTTATCGAATTTCACGATCGGTCCGTGGTGCGTGTAGTAGCAAGGCAACGTCAGCGTCTCAAACCCCTTGGGGCCCTTGATGTGAAACACCTCATACTCAACCCTTATTTCGCGCCACACACCTTCGTAGAGATATTGGCGTGAGTTCGCGGGATTGAGTTTCTCCTCATACACGTCCGAGATGTTGGGCATGTTCCAAGTGGCGGACCAAGTGATGCGGTCATTCAGGCCGTCCAGGAAAAAGGGGCTGCCGAACCAGCTGATACCGGCCGCGTCCATCGTTCCTGGTGTTATGAGATGCGCCTCGTAATTCTGGAAGCGGTTGGCCCATGGCATGTGGGTGTGTTCGACATGGATCACGTGGCCGTCCGCCGATTTTGCGCGTGCGATCGCGAACTGATTGGAACCCAGGTTTGGGAATGAGACCGGCAGGTCTTCAAGCTTGCTCAGGGCCTCGTGGATGCTGTAGAAGCGAAAGTAGTGGCTGCGCTCCAGAGCCTCGACGTCTTCCGCTGTGATACCGTCGATCCAACTGGGCACTTGCGCGCGGTGCTCTGCGATGTAGGCATTCACTCCACGGGCGAAGCTCGAGAGAATGCTGTAGACCTGCGGGTCGATTTTGTCGCGGTTTTCGACCACCGCCCGCTTGGTACGAAGCAACCGCTGCATGTAGTCGCCATCCCAGCGATACTCGTACTGGATAAATCGCAGGTAGCCATCGCCGAGCGCTTCAAAGCCGAGCAGCTCCGTCCGCCGGCCTTGGGCGTCGCGGTATTGCAGGAACATTTTCTCGAGATGGTCTTGCGCTTGTGCATAGCCATAACCGAAGAAAGTGGCCTCTTGGGTTTCACCCACAATGTGGGGGACGCCATACTCGTCGCGATAAATGGTGACTTGATCGGCCAGGGGGTCGTGCGTGGGACGGCTCCATGCCGGCGAAGCGAGGACAATCAGGAGCACGCAAATCAATCGAGCCATTCGCTTCATTTGATGACATGTGGTAACGATACGTCGGTCCAGACCTTCCTTGCTAAGTCTTGCACCCAAGCTGTCGGCATCACGCTTTGCTCGCGCATGCCACCAAGTGGACCATAAGGATCCAGTCATATCCACTTCTCGAAGCTGAAACGAAAAACCTGGAAGCAAATCGCTTCGATTCTGCCACCGAATTCTCACCATGCAATATCCCCCGGCGATTGTGGAAGCAACTTGTTAATTCAATGAAAGGCTAACTTGAGTGCCGTAACAAATCCATGACATTTGGAAACTCAAGAAAGTTTACGTTCAATCTGATGAACAGACATGCCCTTCCGTGCTGCAGAAGGCTTGACGCCTCGTGAGGTTGGCGATACATATGGCGTCGGCTGGTCGTAGAGGCACGAAGAAAGCACCCGTGTCGTAGAAGAAGCGGAGAGTCGGGTTGTAGCCTTATCGGAGCTTGTCGGCTTTTGGGTGTGGTTGCCCTATCCGTGGCAACCTCCCTTATAACGTCTGAGCACAAAAACAAGGATCATGACCATGCTAAAGAAAAGTATTAGGTTGGATGGTTTTTTTCGGTGGAGGAACCTCACGCGCCTCGCAATCGCCATCATCTTGGCGGCGGCGTCAGCGCTCGCTGCCGATGTCCTCAATACCCATACGGTGGTTCTCGACGACCAAGGGAAAATTCTCCCGTGGTATCAGCCAGCGGATCATGCGTATGACCATTTCCTTCGACAACGATGGGACTTCGTCAAGACGAAAGCACCCATAAGCCCTGGTCCCGCACCTCGATCGTCGTATCCGCAGTATTACTTCTACTGCGCGTACTGGGACAAAAACGGTGTCTTGGAGCCCGATACCTGGATGAACGATGTCGGCGAAAAGATTCCCAATTGGTTCGAATCCGCGCGCCTCTATTACGCCTACACGAGCGACGCTTCCGTAATGAAGATCGTAACGGATTTGCTCGACTACACCATTGATTACGGAACCAGTCCGGCGAGCTTTGCATGGCCAAATTTTCCCTACACGACCACCAACGCCGGCGATCTGGAGTTTCGTGGCTTCACTTCGGGGAATCGCTTCGTTCTCCACGAAGTGCAGGTAGATCACGCCGGTGACATGGGCTTGGCCTATTATCGCTTGTACCTTTTCACGCAAAACAAGAAGTATCTGGATGCCGCGATCCACGTCGCGGACACGTTGGCGAGTCATGCTCGAACTGGCAGCGCCCCCCAATCGGTGTGGCCGTACCGGGTGGTGATGGACACCGGCAAAGTGACAGCAGAGTACGGAGCCAATTGGGCTCCCAGCTATACGCTGTTGATGAGTTTTATCGATGCCAAATTAGGTAACATTGAAAAATACAAGGATGCCTGCGCGAAGGTACGGGCCTTCGTCCTGGAATATCCGATGAAGACCGGTTATTGGACCGACGGGCACAGCGATGCGAATGTCAACAGCAACACTTATAAGAGCAATATGAGCGCCAGCAATATGACGCTTTACATGCTCGACGATCCCGAGTTCGATCCCGCGTGGAAGCAGGATGTCCCCAAGTTGATTAAATGGACAGAAGATAATTTCGTCTTCCGTTCCGCGCCGGATGCGCCCGCAACGCATTGGGGGGCGAACATTGTGGGCGAGCAGGATGACTTCCTGTACAAGATGGACTACCAGACGGCGCGCTACGCCGCGGAAAATGCCAGGTGGTACGCCGTCTCCGGAGACGAAGCTTACAAGGAGAAGGCTTTCCGGGCGCTAAACTGGGTTACTTATGCGAGCACTGTTACCGGGCAGTGCAATGAAAGTCCAGTTAGCAAGACGCCAATCTCCAACTGGTGGTCGGACTGTTATGGCGAGGGTCCGAGAATGTTCTATCCCGCCTTTGCCGGCATACCGGAATGGGCGCCGCCGCGAGAAGACCACATCCTCTATTCGACCAGTGTGATTCGCGAAGTTTCCTACAAGAAGAGTCGACTGCAGTACGAAGCGGCAGGTGGATCGGGTATCGATTACCTTCGGCTCTCGTTTCTCCCCAAGCAGGTCGGGCTGGAGAATGGGAAGCTGGTGAAGAGTGAGCCCTGCACTGCGAACTGTTACAGCGTGAAGGCGCTGGGCGGAGGCGACTACGCCCTCACGATCCGAAGAGACCGTTCAGGCAAAGTCGTCATCCGTTGACGAGATGGGAGACCCGGTGACTCTGATTACGAAAGCATACGTTCTGGTTGATGCCGACGATTCATGTGGCGAAGGTCCGCTCTGGGATGCGGAAGCCCCGATGTGTCTACTGGACAGATCAAACGAGAGCGCGATTTCGCCGTTACGATTACAAGTTCCTCCGCCATGAGATCGTCAAGAGGGTTGGAAATAGCCTTCGGTTCAAGCTAGTACCGTCACCGCATGATTTTGT
>CAXMLS010000224.1:0-9955 GCA_964194235.1 uncultured bacterium
AGATGTGTATAAGAGACAGGTCTTATTGCATACAGCGCCTGCAGATTTATGAATCATGCTCCGTAATTGTCGCCACGGGGAGACGCCCCGCACGAATGGCTTTCACGAGCAGTGCGTGATCGCGCTCGGTCTGATCCGCATACTTCACGGCAAATTCCGCAACGGCCTCATCAAGCACATCGTTTTTCCCGATATATCCTGCAATCAGAGCAGCGTCACCGGTGCGAGCGTGCGCCCGTGCCAGCGCCCATCCACAAACCTCGATATATTCCGTGAAATCCTGCTCGGACATGTGCTCGACGTCGATGGTCATCTTCATGTCGTGCAGTTGCCGGAAATAATAATCGTGTCCCTGGTCGTCACTGGTCCAACCGAGAAAAACATCGCTGGCAGATTGGAGCATCCTCTGGCCAGTGACGACTCGTTCGCCATGGTTGATGTAACGGCTCTTGCCGGAATATGGCTCAAGCAACGACGCCAGCGCTTCCTTGAATTGCAGAAACAGAGGATCGTGCGGTCCTGCCATCAATAAAACAACCGCGCAACGCGTTCCGATGCTGCCAACTCCCACAACTTTCCGTGCGATATCTACGATGTGATAACGATCAAGAACCACCCGACGCTCCTCGGGCAGAGTTAGCCGGTAGCGGCGAAACATTTCTCGTACCCGTTTCTCAAGCTTGATCCGCTGGCGCGGATGATAAACGAGCGGAGGATCGTCAATGATGCGCGGCCGGCCTTTCACCATCTCGGCTATTTTCGGGAACACGTGTTCCGCAGTCTGCAATTGTGCTTTCTCTTCAACCCGTTTCCAGCGCTTCTTCGCCGCGAGCGTTTTCGCCTGATCGATCAGGATTTCCGCATCGATCTGCGAGTACCACACCTCCAACGCAGACATTCCCGCGTATTCGCGCATATGTTCGCGGTAGCTCTTAACCACGATGGACGCGGCATCTTTGCAATGCCGCTCACGCGCGCCGATTTGCCGCGCCGCGAGCACAACACTGGTCGCCAAGCGTTTCAAATCCCATTCCCACGATGCATGCAGCGTTTCATCAAAGTCGTTGATGTCGAATACTAATCGCCGTTCCGGCGAACCGAACCCTCCAAAATTGCTGACGTGGCAATCTCCGCAAGCCTGTACGCGAATGCCCGTTTCCGGTGTTTCGGCGAGGTCTGCTGCCATCTGCGCTCCGGCGCCTCGGAAAAACGCAAACGGAGAGTGGCGCATCCGGCCATAACGGATTGGCAAGAGTTCCTGTAGTCTTCCGCGGTCGGCATTCTTTAGCAATTCAATCGGGTCAGGCCGATTGGCTGGGCGAACCCACTTTCCATGGGAAGTTCGCGGCACTTTTTTGCGCAGCAGCTTTCCTGCTGCCATGCGTTCTTTCACCGTTGGGCTGAAAAGTCGCGCGGCCCGGCGTGCGAGATGTCTATCCGGTTTGGGTGACTTCACCTGGTTGACCTCATCAGAGCGCGTGACTGTCACAGAATCCAATTATCGTAAATGCGCATGTAAGCGTACACGAGGTAGAGGGTTACTTCATTTTCTAATCTTTAGGTAAGCACCTGGTGCTCGCGAACGTGTAGGAGGTAGAAATCATCCTCCTCCGCGGCGGGGTTTAATATGTCAAACCGGCGAAATTCCATTGTTTATGACACGGTGACTACGATTGCATCGCACGGTTTTTGTCCGATTCTCCTGTAAGAGTGGGGAAGAGAGGAATCAAAATAGATGGAATCCCCCAACTCGAGCAGGTGTTCCTCTGCGGCGATGTGCAGTTCCAGTTTTCCTCGCAAAACGGTCAGAAACTCGATCCCGGAGTGTTGGTGTGCGCGTGCTTTGCCCGGCGGGAGCGGCTGGAACTCGGCGTAATAAGCGTTAAGTTTGCGTTCTAACGCAGTGAAGTCCAGCGATTCAAAATAAAAAGAAATATCGCGCCCATCGGACCTTTCCGGAAATCGTGTGCGCTGCGCACGCCGCACGATGGCCACCACATGCCGCTTCTGATCATCGGTGAAAAAGTACTCTAGGCCAACGCTGAACACCAAAGCGATGCGCAGAAGTGTCGGCAATGTAGGGAAGAGCTTGCCGCGCTCGACTTTTGACAGCATGGCGGCAGAAAGGCCGGTGTGCTTACCCAATTCGACCAATCCGATCTTCTTCCTCAGACGCAGCCCGCGCAGTTTTTCCCCGATGGCGTAGTTGCGCAACCCTTTCGTCAGCGTTTCTGAAAGCATCGTTCCCTCCTAATTTAACTGTCAGGCAAAAAGTTAGTACGCATTTAACTGCTGTTCATGTGACTTTTATTTTGGAGCCTATTTTCCTTGCTGTCAAATGCTTTTTCGCTATAGTTAAAGATGTAAATCGTAGTTTGGCAAATTTCTTGGAGGAGCTGATCATGAAGAAGCTAGACGTATTCGCGGCCATCTTGGTTGTCGTAGGCGCACTTAACTGGGGTCTGGTAGCCGTGGCCCATTTTGACTTAGTCGCTGCAATTTTCGGAATGAAGTTTGGCCAGCTCTCAACGCTCAGCGCAATCGTTTACGGAATGGTTGGATTGGCAGGGGTTTATCAAGGCGTGAGCATCAAGGCTATTCAACAACGTTGGCATGTGCAGCCGTCGCTGCAGCATTCGCGATAGCCGCTACGAATTTCAGAATCAGCAGGGAAGCAGTGGCAGTCAAGAGTCAGACGGGTAGATCAAATAAACTAAGGAGAAAAAAATGAAAGGAACTTCAAATCAAAGTGTGAAGGCTGCTTTTCTTACCGCCGCAGTAGCGCTGGCATTGTCGTTATCGCTGGGAGCGTTTGCGCATCCGAAAGCAGCGCCAGCCATGGACATCGTGGACACTGCGGTCGCCGCAGGATCATTCAAAACCTTGGCCGCTGCACTTCAGGCGGCAGGTCTGGTGGCTACGCTCAAGGGCGAAGGTCCATTTACGGTATTCGCTCCCACAGATGACGCCTTCGCCAAGCTCCCGGCGGGTACGGTTGAAGAACTGCTAAAGCCGGAGAACAAAGAAAAGCTTGCAGCCATCCTGACCTATCACGTGGTTCCGGGTAAGGTCACCGCGGCTCAAGTCACCAAAATGTCCTCGGCCAAAACGGTCAATGGTCAACCTCTGACGATCACTGTGAATGGTGGCACCGTCATCGTGGACAACGCCAAAGTGATCAAAGCCGACATCATGTGCAAAAACGGGGTCATCCACGTTATTGATTCTGTAATGATGCCGAAGTAAGAACTTACGATGTGCTGCGCGGCTCCGTTCACTAATTGAACGGAGCCGTTTATTCCTGTCAGTTTTTCGGGGATTGGGTAAGTCATCTGCTCGCCAACATCGAGTCCTCCGGTGCGGCATACTGTAGGTAACCTCAGATACATCTTCACCGCGTATAGTTCTCCCTAGAAGGGTCTGGTCCTGATAAAGCAAACCAACTTGATTTTGCTCACCGGCGCTACCGGCTACGTCGGAGGGCGATTACTTCACGCGCTCGAAACCGGTGGATACCCGGTCCGATGCATAAGCCGCCATCCTGAAGTTTTGCGCCAGCGTGTAGGTGATGACACGGAAGTAGTGCGAGGCGACGTCCTTGATGCGGCGTCTCTGGCTACTGCCATGGCTGGAGTGCACACCGCGTATTACCTTGTGCACTCCATGGCGTCGGCGAATTCTTTCGAGGAGGAAGATCGTCGTGCAGCGAATCTTTTCGGGACCGCGGCCCGAGAAGCAGGTGTAAAGCGGATCATCTACCTCGGCGGACTTGGCAGCGGAAGCGAGTTATCGGCGCACTTGCGGAGCCGACAGGAAGCCGGGCGTATCTTGCGCGAATGCGGCGTGCCCACCATTGAGTTCAGAGCCTCTATCGTCATCGGATCGGGCAGCGCCTCGTTCGAGATGATCCGCGCGCTGGTTGAAAAACTGCCGGCGATGATTACGCCGCGCTGGGTAAAAACACACACGCAGCCGATTGCGATTCAGGATGTGATCGCTTATCTGCTGCAGGCGCTGACTCTGGAAATCGACCATAGCCAAATTATCGAGATTGGCGGGGCCGATCAGGTCAGCTATCTGGATTTGATGAAAGAGTATGGGCATCAGCGTGGGTTGCGGCGGTTAATGATCCCCATGCCGATTTTGTCTCCACGATTATCGAGCTTGTGGCTGGGTCTGGTCACGCCGGTGTATGCGCGGGTCGGTCGCGAGCTAGTGGATAGTTTGCGCAACGAAACCATTGTGCATGATCGATCCGCGGATAATTTGTTCTCCATTCGCCCTCTGGGCTTCCGCGACGCGTTGAAACGCGCTCTCGTTAACGAGGACCGCCAGTTCGCTGCAACCCACTGGACCGACGCGTTTAGTTCCGTCGGTGCAACTCCCGAATGGGGCGGTGCGAAGTTTGGCCGTCGCATCGTGGATTCGCGCTCGGCGCGCGTGCCCTTTCCCCCAGCCGTAGCGTTTCGACCAGTCGAGAGGGTTGGCGGCCAAACGGGCTGGTATTACGCCAACTGGCTGTGGAATATTCGCGGGTTATTGGACTTGGCAGTTGGCGGAGCGGGTGTGCGCCGCGGGCGGCGCGATCCTGATCGGCTACTGGTAGGGAATACCGTCGACTTTTGGCGTGTGGAAGAGATTCAGCGCGGCAAGCTGCTGCGATTGTCGGCGGAAATGCGCTTGCCGGGAAGGGCCTGGCTTCAATTTGAAGTAGAGCCTGACGGCTCAGGCTCGATCCTGCGCCAAACGGCAATCTTCGATCCCGTCGGCATAATGGGACAACTTTATTGGTACGTGTTATATCCCCTCCATCAATTCGTGTTTGCCGGAATGCTGAGAGGCCTCGTTCGCGCCATGGAGGGTAACGTTCGCAAGGCTGGCGGGTCCAAAGACGGATCACTGCAATACACCGTCAACAAATAGGCAGAAATAGACAAGCTGCAGGTGCGCGCAGTAACATTTAAAGGTCCTGAAAGTGAGGACGTATGGTGAGAAGTCTGCCGCCCATCCGAACTCTTTCTTATATTTCCACAGTTTTCTTGATGCTTGGGATTCTCGAGGCATTTTCCGTTACCTGCGGTGCACAAAGTGGCGCGCTGGATCTGAGTGGATCTCCGGCGGATCCGTTCGCGATGTCCAAGGATAAGATTGTTGTGTTGATTTTCGTCCTTACGGATTGCCCGATTTCAAATCGCTACGCTCCGGCGATTCAGCGGCTCAGCACGCAATACGCAGGTAAAGCGGCTTTTTTCCTGATTTATCCGAATAAAAAAGAAACGGCGGAAACAATCCGCAAGCATAATGCGGAATTTGGCTACACCATCACCGCGCTGCGCGATCCGCAACATACTCTGGTGAAACTCAGCCAGGCGCAAATCACTCCCGAAGCCGCGATATTCGATGCGAAACGCAGCCTGATTTATCACGGCCGCATCGATAATCTGTATGAAGATTTTGGTCGCGCGCGAAAGAGCGCTACAACTCACGAGCTTAGCGATGTCATTCAGGCTGTGATCGCGGGCAAATCGATAAGTACAACGGTAACGCCCGCCGTGGGATGTTACATTTCGGACCTTGAATGAGCGATCTACCTAAGAAATTTCGTGGGCATTTAGTTTTGTTGGTTTGTGCCGCCGCTGTCGGTGCCATCACGAGCATCACGGCAGCTCAGGAAAAAACAGCAACAGCGTCGCCGCGGATCACTTTCAATCGAGACATTGCGCCTATCCTCTATCGCTCGTGCGCGGGATGCCATCGACCCGGCGAATCGGGACCTTTTCCCTTGCTCACCTACGCGGATGCGAAAGCACACGCGCGGCAGATCGCCGCGGTTACCAGCAGTCGTTTTATGCCTCCGTGGTTGCCCGAGCCCGGCGCGCTTAAATTTGCAGACGATCTGCGCCTATTGGAGGACGATATCGCGCGCATCCAGGCGTGGGTACAGCAGGGTGGGCTGGAGGGGAATGCCGGTGACCTTCCGCCGAAGCCGAAGTTTGTTGAAGGCTGGCAGCTCGGTAAGCCGGATGTGATCGTTAACGCGACCAAGTCGTTTGCGCTGCCTCCCGGCGGCACTGACAACTATTGGAATTTTATTTTTCGTACCCCGGTGGACCGTACGCGCTGGCTTAGTGCCATCGAAATTCGTCCAGGTGATAAGCGCCTGGTACATCACGCCAACGTTCTGGTAGACCGCCAGCAGAACGCCCGTCATCAGGAAAAAGTACCGGGCGCGGGTTTCGGCGGAATGGAATTGACTCTTGAGTCCGAAGCATTCGATCCGGACAGTCATTTTTTATTCTGGAAGCCGGGTTCGGTGCCTTATGTGGAACGCGATGGGATGGCCCTGCGCCTGGACAAGGACACCGATCTAATTCTAAATGCGCATCTTCAACCTTCAGGTAAACCTGAAACGATTCTGCCGACGCTTGGTCTTTATTTCACCAACCAACCGGCCACCTTACATCCAATATTGCTGCAATTGGAGAACGATCGCATGCTGGACATTCCAGCCGGTGCAAAAGATTTTGTCGTCACCGATGAATTCACTGTGCCGGTGGACGTGGATGTTCTGGCGATTTATCCGCATGCTCATTACCTCGGGAAGGATATGCAGGCAATCGCCAAATTCCCAGACGGCCACTCCGAATTGCTGATTCATATCAAAGACTGGAATTTGAACTGGCAAGCGGTGTACCGCTATGCCGAACCCGTCAAGTTGCTCAAGGGCACTACTATCTCGATGAAATTTTCTTACGACAATTCCGAAGCTAATGTGCGTAACCCGAATTTCCCACCGCAGAAAGTTGTCGCCGGGAACCGCGCGGTCGACGAGATGGCGCATCTTTGGTTGCAGGTCTTACCACAGGATTCCGTGGGGGCCGTGGGCGATCCGCGCGTTCAGATCGTCGAAGCGATGGCCAGACACAATATTCAAAAAAATGCCGAAGATTTCGAGGCTCATTACAACCTGGCCGCGCTGTTGATGGAGCGCGGCGAATTTCCGGGGGCTATGGAGCATTTTGCCGAGGCCAGCCGCATCCGTCCAAATGAACCGACCGTGAACAATGCGTTTGGCGCGGCGTTGTTGGCGGTTGGCAACCCGCAAGAGGCCATTTCGAAATTGACCGTGGCAGTAAACGCTCGCTCGGACTATTTCGATGCGCACTACAATCTTGGGAACGCACTGGCGGCGCTGGGTGATTTCACGGGAGCGCTCGCACAATTCCAAATTGCCGTGCGCCTCAAACCCGACGATGCGAGCGCGGAAGCGAATCTCGGCAGCGCGTTCGCCGAAACTGGCGACGTCAAGGAAGCAAGGAAGCATCTTGAGCGCGCTTTACAGCTCGATCCCAAAAATGAAGTGGCTTTGGATAATCTTCAGCAATTGAGCAAAGAGCACATCTAGCGCAAAAATCGCAGAGACAATTGCTGAATGGTCGATTGATATTTAGTTTTGCGCGGTGATGGTACGTAGTAACTCCACTCCATAGCCGCATTCAGTGCTACGACATCCCAGATATCGATCTTGACGCCTTGCGCGTTCGCACCGTCCACGATGCCTTGCATTTCGTCGCGATATTCCTGTTCCACATGGGCCACAAAATATTCTTGGAAGAATCGCGGAAAAAGTTCCAGTCCTTGCCGGTGTCGTGCGTTAGTTCGAGAGTGTAAACCTTACGGAGATCCTGAATCTCCGACGCCAGCAGGTATCCCTGTTGAATCGGCGGACCGGTTTGGATACCCAAGATTTACAACGGTTGGGATAAATCTTTCTTCTTCTTTTCCTGGGAAGATTACAAGCAACCGCAGAGCCGGATAAGCACGGCAACAGTGCCGACGGCTGCCGAGCGCGGGACAAACTCCAATTTTGCAGATCTTTCCAGCTTCCTCAACATAGGAAATCAAGTTACCAGCATCCCGTGCGCCGGTAACCAGCCCGTGTATCAGGGCGAAATATTCGATCCCGCAGGGCCAATCTTTAGCGCTGAATACAAGAGTGGACACTTCGATCCATTCACAAATGCGGTGTCCAATAAGGCAGCGTTTTCGGATCCTAATGCGAACATCGGGACACCCGGTACTCCCTATGTATTCGGGAACGGCCCGCGTGTCTACGCGGCGCGATCCCCCTGGTATCGCGGAGAAGATTTCAGCGTCATCAAGCGCTTTCCAATACGAGAAGGCTTTAATCTGGAATTCCAAGCCCAGTTCATTAATGCCTTTAACCGGCATGTCTTTCAGCTCGCCATAGGTGGCGGGCCATTGGACAACAACCCGAAATTTACGAACAACGCTATTGCTTTTGGCAACATCCTGGGTTGCGGTTCATGCGCCAACGGACCAGTACCCCAGAAAATTACGCAATTCCAGCTCAAACTGCAGTTCTAGCGGTTTTGTCGAGGGAGTTGCTCCACGAACCGCAAAGAGGCCCACACCCCGGCCTCTTTGCGGTTTCCTTCTCTTAACATTGCACTTTGTGGGCGACAGCGACGCTTGCGACGCCGCTATAGACAAAGAATGTAAGCGTATACACTCTGGATTCGAGTTCCCAACGTAAGATCGTTGCTGTACCCTAGCCATAGCGCACCGGTCCACTCATGAATATCTCTGAAGTAGCCAAACGAGCCCGAGTTTCTACCGCGACCGTCTCCCGAACAATTAATGCGACTGGAACTGTTAGTCCAGAAACAGCTGAACGGGTATGGAAAGTCGTTCGCGCGATGGGATATCACCCAAACACCAACGCGCGCGCTCTCGTGTCTGGCCGCACAAAGCTACTGGGCCTGATTATTTCCGATATCTCCAACCCGTTCTTCCCCGAATTGGTGAAAAGCTTTGAGGAGCTTTCACTGAAACACGGGTTGGACGTAATCGTAGGGAACACCGGTTACGATCCCGGTCGTATGTCCCACTGTGTGCGGCGAATGTTAGAACGCAATGTGGATGGCGTCGCCGTGTTCACCTCAGAAATGGAAAAAGGACTTATAGCGCAACTTGAAGAACGCAGGATTCCCATCGTATTCCTGGACACCGGCAAGGTTCGTGAGCGCATCAGCAATATCAAGGTCAACTATGAGACCGGCATTCACGAGGCTATGGAGCACATATTTAATTTGGGCCACAAGCGCATCGGATTTATTGGCGGTCCCCTGGAATTGCGCTCCGCACAGATTCGTAGGACAGCGTTCCTCAAGTGGCTTGGGCACTATGGACTGTTGGTGGATGACAGGTTGATTGAATCGGGAAATCACAAGATCGATGGTGGTGAGTCTGCAATGATTCGGCTCCTCGCGCTCGGGAAGCGACCCACCGCCGTCTTGGCTTCCAACGATTTGACCGCGATTGGCGCGTTGCGCGCCATCTACAACGCCGGCTTACGTGTGCCGGGCGATATTTCCGTCGTGGGATATGACGACATCGATTTCAGTCAATATACGCAGCCGGCATTGACCACGGTCCGGTTATCGCGTTCTGAACTGGCAGAGAAGGCGCTAGACGCGCTGACTTCCGCGATCGGGGAGAAAAGCAAGATGGGCCGCGAGTTCCATGTGGAAACGCATCTTATTGTCCGTAACTCCACGGGAAGGCATAAAGAATAGTTTTTCGGCTTCGCTCTAAAATCGCCGGGTTCATTGGAAGCATCCGGTTTTCTGGACCGGACTTTATTTAGCTCGATGTAACTTAAGCACTGTCACGCTTTCGTGCCGAAACGTAAAATCCAACTGTGAACCATTCACGTTCACGGTACTACTTCGTGGATGTATCGCGTCGGGTGTTACTTCGTCGTTCTTTTCATAGATGCTGCTGCCGTAAAGACTTTCTGCCGCAACTTGGCCGGCAGGTTTGAAGCCGCTGATGCTAATGTCCGTCGTAATATCTCTCGACAGGTGACGGTTAACACAAAACATTGTCATCGTGTCGCCTGAACTATTCAGAGCCTGTCTCTTATACACAT
>CAXMLS010000225.1:0-4659 GCA_964194235.1 uncultured bacterium
GTGGTAATACACGGAATAACGGCGGGAATGGCGTCTATAGAGCCTGAAACGCTTGGAGACTCGGATGCTGCGACGTCGGGGAGGAACGAAATTTGCGTCGCACCGACGGCCCAGCAGTGCGATTCACGCACCGGGGCGAAGGAATGGCGATGAAGGGGCGAGGGCCCGTGCTGGCGGAGGGCGTGCAGGTGATCGGCGGTGGCGTATCCTTTATGGCGAGCCAAGCCGTATTGCGGATAGACGGCGTCCCACTCGGACATGCGCGCATCGCGGTGCGTTTTAGCGAGGATGGAAGCGGCGGCGATGGAGACACTGCGGGCATCTCCGTGGATGATGGATTTTTGCTCGATGAGCACGTCGAGTTTGATGGCGTCGAGGAGCAGATAGTCCGGGATAATGGAAAGCTGGCGCAAAGCGGCGGTCATGGCCTGGCGGCTGGCTTGATAAATATTCCAGGCGTCAATGCTTTGCGCATCGATTTCCGCGACGGCCCAGGCGAGAGCATGTTCGCGAATGCGCGGCGCGAGCTCATCGCGGCGGTCGGCGACAAGTTTTTTCGAGTCATCGAGGCCGACGATGCGCCGCTTGGGGTTCAGGATAACGGCTGCAGCGACGACGGGGCCAAACAGCGCGCCACGACCAGCTTCATCGAGGCCAGCGATGCGCGTCCACCCGAGTTTGCGAGCAGCGCGTTCAAAATGCGTGCAACAGCGGCGAGTCATGAAGAGAGTGCGATTCTAGCATGCGGATTACCGGGCGGGGATGAAAGCAGTTGTGCAAAAGTAGTTCGGGTATTGAACCTTTTTTAATGAGCGCAAATCTTAAGAGCATCATCGTCGGAACCGCAGGCCATATCGATCATGGCAAGTCCGCGCTGGTTGAGGCGTTGACGGGAACGCATCCGGACCGGCTGGCGGAAGAAAAACGCCGGGGGATTACGATCGATCTGGGCTTTGCGTTTCTGGAAGACGAGGGCGTGAAGTTTGGATTTATCGACGTGCCGGGACACGAGCGGTTTGTGAGCAACATGCTGGCGGGGGCGGCGGGAATTGACGTGGTGCTGCTGGTAATCGCCGCGGATGAGTCGATCAAGCCGCAGACGAGAGAACACTTCGACATCTGCAAACTGCTGGGAGTGCAACAAGGCGTGGTGGCATTGACGAAAAGCGACCTGGCGGATGAAAACATGCTGGCACTGGCGCATCTGGAGATTGAGGAATACCTGCGCGGGTCATTTCTGGAAGGCGCGGCGATTGTTCAGGTGAGCGCGAAGACCGGTGCGGGGATTGCGGAATTGAAGCGGGCGCTGCAACACGCGGCGACGCGCGTGCGCGTAAAGGATGCGGCGCGAGCGTTCCGGTTGCCGATCGACAGGTCGTTCACGATGAAGGGATTTGGAACAGTGGTGACAGGCACGCTGTTATCTGGAAGCGTGGGGGCAGGCGATGAAGTGGAATTATTTCCGGGCCTTGCACGGCTGCGCGTGCGCGGGGTGCAAACCGGCGGACAGACGGTGGAGCGAGCGTTTGCGGGGCAACGGACGGCGGTGAACCTCGCGGGGATTGCGAACACGGATGTGCAACGCGGGATGTGCCTGGCGGCGCCGGGGAAATTCCGTGCGACGCGAAGGATTGACGCGAAATTTACGCTACTACCGACGGCGCACAAATTGAAGAATCGGGAACAGGTACATTTTCACGCCGCGGCGACGGAAACGATCGCGGAAATTTTTCTTTACGGCGCAACTGACCTTGCGGCGGGGCAGACCGCAATGGCGCATCTTCGGCTGCAGAACGAGGTGCTGGTTCTGGCCGGAGATCGATTTATTGTGAGGCAATTTTCTCCGCTGATGACGATCGGAGGAGGTGTGGTGCTGGACCCGCTGGCGCGGCGTCCATTGCAGCGCGATACGGGGCGGGTGGGATTTCTGGAGACGCTGCGAGAAAGCAAACGCGATGCGATTCTTGCCGCGATGGTGCAGCGCGCGCCGATGGGAGTGCGCTACGAGGAAATTGTTGCGCGCACCGGTTGGCAGGAAAATGAGATTCGCGAAATTCTGGATGAGCTGGTGAAGTCCGGGACGGTGAAGAGGGTTGCAGGAGATGCGCCGCTACTCGTCGACGGCAAAGTGTTCTCGGAGGTCGGGAAAAAGATTTTTGAGAACGTGGAATTATTCCAGCGGCAAAATCCACTGCTGCTGGGAATCGCGCGTGAAGAGTTGCGCGCCAGCCTGGGTCGACGCTTACGAGCTGAAACGTTTCGCGCGGCGCTCGCACAGTTAGCGGAGGAGAAAAAGCTGGAAGTGCAGGGAGAAATTGTAAAACGTGCCGGAAGCGGCATCGAGCTTCAGGCCGACGAACAAGAAGCGAAGGAAGAGATCGAGGCGGCATTCCGAACGGCGTCTCTGGTTGTACCCGCCGTGAAGGACGTGTTGGCGGGGTTGAAGGTGGGGCCCAAGCGCGCGGAAAAGCTGATGCATATCCTGTTGCGCGAAAAGGTCCTGGTGCGAATCACGCCAGAATTAATTTTCCACCAGGCGGCGCTGGCTCATCTGAAGGAGCAGCTTTTGACGTATAAGAAAGGCAGGGGAGAACGGATTTCCATGCCAGCGTTCAAGGATCTGACTGGAGTCACGCGAAAATATGCTATTCCCTTGCTAGAGTACCTCGATCGCGAGCGGGTGACGCGCCGGATGGGGGATGAGCGTGTTATACTGTAGTTTCCGGGTCAGGCGTTATTTGAGCGATTCGGTAATTTTAATGATTCATTAGGGCGGGAGGCAACATGGAATTTCCGATGCACTGGCTGATTATTCTGGTGGTGGTGCTGGTACTTTTTGGCGGGCGCAAGATTCCTGAATTGATGCGCGGGATGGGCGAAGGCGTACGTGGATTTAAAGAAGGTATGCACGGAGCCAATCAGGCTCAGTCGCAGACGATTGCGCCGCCGACGCAGACTTCGGTTACGGCAGAGAAGCCAGCGGAAGATAAAAAGCTCGGGTAACGTAACAGCACGTCAAGTTGAGCGGGCGGCCATTGCGGCCGCTTTTTTTTTGTTTACGCACAAGAAATTCAGGACGAGACGGCCTCACTCGCGGATATCTTCGGACCAGCCCAACTCGATGAGTTCGTGATGAAGACGCGCCAACGGTAAACCGACGACATTGAAGTAGCAGCCCTCGATGCGGGGAATGTAGCGGCCGGCGCGGCCCTGAATCGCGTAGGCGCCAGCTTTGTCGTAAGGTTCGTCGGTGGCGAGGTAGCCAAGGATCTCTTCCCGGGGAAGTGCGGAAAAATGGACGTGCGTGGTTTCGACGAAGCTGCGCCGCTCGGAGTCGGGCAGGCGAATCAGCGTAACACCGGTGAGCACGGAGTGAGTTCGAGAGGATAATTGCTCCAGGATACGTCGCGCGTCATCTGTGGAACGCGGCTTGCCGATGATCTGACCGTCAAGAGCGACAACGGTGTCGGCGGCGATGACGATGGCAGGACCTACGGCGCGGGCAGCGACCAACTCGGCTTTGGCGGCACCGAGGCGTTGCACGTGTTCGTGCGGCGATTCACCGGGGAACGGAGTCTCATCAACTGCCGAGGAGATAACGGTGAACGGGAAGCCGGCACTGCGAAGAATTTCGGCGCGACGCGGGGAAGCGGAAGCGAGAATCAGTTTCATTACGAGCCGGCGCAAGGATACTACAGAGCTGCCGTATAAACTTCGGGGCTAAGGCAACCCCAAGACCCACGTTCGTACCCTACCTGCGCCAGGCAGGCCATGCCTCCGGCAGGCGGCCCAACTGCGAACCCTGGGCACCTCCGTGTTTTTGGGATTTGTGTGCCAGTGAATCTTGTGGATTCAATTTCAGATGACTACGGATTCCTGGTATTCGCCGAACACGCGGCGGAGGGTATCGGAGATTTCGCCTACGGTGGCGTTACTTTCCACGGCTGCGAGGATGGCGGGGAGCAAATTTTCTGTGCCTGATGCGCGGCGGTTCAGCTCGGCAAGAGCCTCGGTGGCGCGCCCAGAATCGCGTTGCATACGGAACGCCTGCAACCGAGCAACCTGATCGCGCTCAATCTGCTCATCGACACGCAGAATAGTTATCGGCCGCTCTTCCTCGACAGAGAAGTCGTTGACGCCCACGACAATTTGTTCTTTCTTTTCCACGGCACGCTGGAACTCATAGGCGGCTTTTTGAATCTCACCCTGAACGAAACCGGATTCGATGGCGCGCAGCATGCCATCAAAAGGGCCACCCATGGCGTGGATCTTGTCGATGTAAGTTTGCGCGCCTGATTCGATTTCGTTGGTCAGTTGTTCGATGGCGTAGGAGCCAGCGACGGGGTCGACGGTATTGGTCACGCCGGTTTCGTGGGCGATGATCTGCTGAGTACGGAGAGCAATCAGAGCGGCGTCTTCGGTGGGAAGAGCCAGCGCTTCGTCCAGGGAATTGGTGTGCAGCGACTGGCAACCGCCAAGGACCGCCGCCAAAGCCTGAATCGCGACACGGGTAATATTATTTTCCGGCTGCTGCGCCGTGAGAGACGAGCCCGCGGTCTGCGCGTGAAAGCGCAAAAGCAACGAGCGAGGGTCTTTGGCGCCGAACTGTTCGCGCATGATGCGGGCCCAAAGGCGGCGAGCGGCGCGGAACTTGGCGAT
>CAXMLS010000226.1:0-3264 GCA_964194235.1 uncultured bacterium
GATGTGTATAAGAGACAGTTATTGGATATGGCTGGCGGCGTCGCTAAAGTTCCTGATTACGTTTTCGCTGCTGGTGGACTTCGGGCGACGGTTGGCATGGTTAAGAGGATCGACGGGAACGAAGGCGACGTTGTATTTTGCGCTGGAACAGATCAGTCATCCGTTTACGCAGCGAGCATCGGCAGCGACTGCGCAGACCGTTCCCGCCACAGTGTTTTCGAGCCTGACGCAATGGCTTCCCGCGTTAGCGGCCGTGTGGGTATGTGGGTTTCTTGTGATCGTGCTCGTATGGTTCGTTCGCTGGCGGCGAATTTCGGCAGTGATACGGAGTGCAGAGCCGCTGCGTGAAGGACGAGAAGTCGAAACGCTGCGCAGGCTGGAAAGCACGGGAGGGAAGCGGCAAAGAATCGCGATGCTGTCATCAGGGACTTCTTTGGAACCGGGGATTTTCGGGATCGTGCGGCCCGTGCTGGTGTGGCCGCGTGGGATTTCCGACCGGCTGGACGATGAGCACCTCGAGGCGATACTAAATCATGAGCTGCTTCACGTTCGCCACTACGACAATTTGGCCGCTGCGATGCACATGATGGTGGAAGCGATTTTCTGGTTTCATCCGCTGGTGTGGTGGCTGGGAGCGCGTCTGATGGAAGAACGCGAGCGAGGCTGCGATGAGCAGGTTCTGGAGTCGGGCAGCAAACGGCAAGTGTATGCAGAAAGCATTTTGAAGATATGCGAATTTTGCCTGCATTCACCGCTCGACTGCGTATCCGCTGTTACGGGGGCCGATCTGAAGAAGCGGATTGCACGGATCATGTCTGAGCACAGGGGGAAAAGGATGGATATTGGCAAAAAGCTATTGCTTGCCACGCTGACTGTCACAACGCTTGCGGTTCCATTCGTTTTCGGATTGCTGAGTACGCCACAAACGCATGCGACATCACGCGCGCAGGACGCGGGTGACGATGCATTTGCGTACGAAAGTGTTTCGATCAAATTGGATGAGGCGCGACGGCGGCTCTGAAGTCCGGCAAAGGCATCGTCTACCAAAGTATGCTGGCGATGCCGAGCGGGATGACGGTGACCAATACGCCCTTGCGGCAGCTTATTGAGGCGGCCTACGAAGTTCAGGACGACCGGGTGTCGGGAGGACCAGCGTGGCTCTCGTCCGAGCTGTATGATATCGAGGCGAAAATCAACGGCTCGACAGCGAGCAAGCTCAAACAACTTTCCTCGGATCAGAGTGGATACGCGCGACGACGAATGCTGCAAGCGCTGCTGGCAGATCGGTTTAAGCTGAAGGTCCGTCGCGAGACCAAGGAACTGCCGGTGTTTGCGCTAGTGGTGACGGAAGGCGGGCCGAAACTGAAAGAGGCCACACCCGGCAACACTTATCTGAACGGAATCAAGGGGCCCGACGGCAAGCCAGCTGGGCCGGGCATGATGGCTGGGGGTCTTCCCGAAGGAGGAATTACCTCGCTGACAGCGCAGGCTGTCCCCATGTCACCGCTGGTGCAGAGATTGTCGTGGCAAACAGGCCGCACCGTGCTCGACATGACCGGCCTGAGAGGAAATTACGATTTCACGCTGATGTGGAAGCCGGAGTATGCTTCCGCGCCGAGCGGAGACGGCAACGCGAGCGAACCTTATGGGTCCGATCCGGCAATCTTCCCGGCGATTCAGGAGCAACTCGGGTTGAAACTCGAACCCCGAAAAGCGCAAATGGAGGTTCTGGTAATCGACCAAGCGCAGAAGCCTTCGGAAAACTGACCGCAGTTAGAGGAATGAGTGAACTGCCGTTGAAGATGCCGGGGGAAAGCGGCATACGTGCTAAGCCTTGACTTGTGCCTGGTAATGTCGCGTTTACCGGTTAACTTGGGTACCGGGACAGACGTTGCCTATTGACATGATCGTCTTCGGAGCTAGTTTTTGGATCCCGCGGAAGGTTCTTGTTTTACCTTTCGGCATGTTACCGGTAAGAGCCCGCCTCGTATAAAAGCTCGCCGTTGTCGTCGTACACGTAGGTCCAGACAACTCCCCGCTGCGGTCAGCCAACTCTACGGCTTCTTCAAGAGTGTCGCAGTCTTCCAGAGCGGGCCTTCCGTTGAGCTGAGTGTGTCGATTCGATCTCGTCCTATTACCCGATACTGGCCCTTCGGTGCCTGTACTTGCATAACTTTCCCTTTCTTACGTCCTAAGTATCGAAATGCGAACAGTGAGGTTATCCAGGACGGGTACGACGAAAACAGGAGCATGCTAGTTTGCTGCTTCAATTTGGCAACTTCGCACGGTTATCATTCCGGTCTTCGGAAGTCTTCCAGGCAATCTGTAGACCTCGATCACTGCGTGGTCGTTTGAGTACACTACATCGTGGCAATTCAAGATCGAAGACGCATCGAGGACTTCTTGTTCGGGCAGGGTTTTTATTGTCAGTCTGAATATGGATGTTCTTTGCCGCAAGTCCAGGGGCGTCAGAACGGTAGGCCGAGGCGCATCGACGAGAGAAAAGCGGCCATTCGGAATATATAAAACTGCGTCACGCGGCAGGATACGGTCTAAAACCTCATAGTCCTGGCTCATGGCAACGAACCTCTCTCGAAATTGCGCCTTCGTCGAAATTCCGGCCACTACTTCAGCGAATGGACGCGCGTAATACATCTGGAATGCCAACCAGGGAACGACGGTGGTTAGCGCAATCCAATTTTGTAATTTTACTAGACGCTTTCCGACTGGCGTTAGATTCCCTGACTCCCTTGCATCCGGGTTCGGAGTGGCCAGCGTCAAAACAGTGGCAATCCACGGAAGATAAAGCAACCCGCCAAGAAATCGGAAATCGTAGGGAAGTTGCCACCAAATCAATACGCCTTGAAACAGTAAAAAACCGATGATAGCGGCAGCGGTTCTACTTCCGCGGGAGGCGTCCCACAATGCAAAACAGATCCCGATAAAAATAAGTGGGGAAAGTACAACGGTCGCGACACGCAAGTTCAGCAAGAATCCCGTTTGATTAATGATGCGCATCTGATTGAGGATTTCTAACAACGACGGCGGAAATATGCTGGGTCGGAATATGTTCGCCATGACCGGACCCCAGAAAGACCCCGATTTGTAATATGTCCAGGCCATCAACGGCAAGTGAATGAGAATCCATGGCCACAGAACAATTGCTGTTCGGATTCCCGGGCTTACAGTTCCATGTTTCGCGTGATGGATTCTCCAAACTGCGAGCAAGCTAATGATGGTACAAAGCCTGTCTCTTATACACAT
>CAXMLS010000227.1:0-9989 GCA_964194235.1 uncultured bacterium
GATGTGTATAAGAGACAGACCTTGGTCTTAGTATTCGTAGCTTTCTTGGCGCTGTCTCCGCTGTCGGCACAAGAAGCCCCCAAGGACCCCTTGGTGTCCTGGATGAATGAGATCGCCCAGCAGGAACTACAACAACGATCGAAGGCGATCCGCGCAATTCACACCGTCGCGCAGGCGGAGCAGCGAAAGCAAGTGGTCCGCACAAAACTCCTGGAGGACTTAGGGGGGCTGCCTGATTACCACGGGCCGCTGAACCCGAGAATTACCGGCCAGCTTCACAGCGATTCATACACGATCGAGAAAGTGATTTACGAGAGTTTGCCGGGCTTTTACATTACTGCCAACGTCTATCGGCCGAACGCGCCCGGCCGCTATCCGGCCGTGCTTCTGCAATCGGGCCATACCCAAGAGGGGAAACCCGAGAATCAGAGACTCGCGGCCAATCTGGCAATGAAAGGGTTTGTCGTGTTGTGCTTTGACCCCATTGGGCAAGGCGAGCGCGTGCAGACTTACAGCCGGCAATTGGACGCACCTCTATCGGGCTGGTCCGTTCCCGAACATATTGAGATGGGAGCGCAGACCCAATTGATCGGCCAGGGGCTGGCTCGTTACTTCATTTGGGATGCGTTGCGATCTATCGATTATCTTGTCAGTCGGCCAGATGTGGACGCTTCCCGGATAGGAGCCGCCGGTTGCTCAGGCGGAGGCGCACTGACAACATTCATTGGAGGTCTCGACGAGAGGCTCAAAGTCGTTGTTCCCGGTTGTTATCCCAGTTCTTTCCAGTTGTTATTCCCCACGTTTGGCCCACACACCGAAATGGTGTTCCCACACTTTCTAGCGAGCGGTTTGGACACGGCCGATTTCGTAGAACTGTCCGCGCCGACTCCATGGCTGCTCGAGACAACCGAACACGATGAATACCATTTTAGCCACGAAGGCGTGCAGCTCGTCTATGAGGAAGCTCGAAACTGGTACTCCTTATACGGAGCCCAAGATAAGGTGGGTTTCTCGATGGGACCGGGTTCGCACGGCATGCCCCTGGCGAGTCGGGAAGCCATCTGTGCGTGGATGATTCGCTGGCTCAATCACGGACGGGGGGATTCCCACGAGCAACCTGTGAAGATGTACACCGACCATGAGTTGCTGGTGACGGCAAGCGGCAACGTTGAGAATGAAGCAGGCAGTCGAAAGCTCTACCAGCTGCTATCAGCCGACTTTCACGCTCGAGCACGACCGGGGACGATCCCTGAGCTGCGCGCGGAATTGCGGAATTTGAGAATTCCGACCGATGGCTCCGCACCCGAGGTGAAGATACTCGATGAATTGAAACCCGCCGAAGGGCGGCAAGAGCACATAAAGTTCGAAAGCGAGCCGGGAATTTGGCTTGACGCCACGCTGTATATCCCGCCCTCTCCCGGGCGAAAAGCAGCCGTGGTGCTGGTGAAAGGAGACAAATATTTCGGTACCATGGAGACAGGCGTGATGGCAGAACAAATGGCTAACCTGGGTCGAGTCGTGCTGGAGATGGAGCCTCGAACTTCGTCTAGGAAAACCGACCACGGCCCGTTTACCGGAGATTGGCTAACTAACATGCGGGCTAACCTGATCGGCCGCAGCTTACCGGCATTGCGGGCATATGACATCCTACGCGGGGTTGATCTGTTGACGGCTCGTTCTGATGTTGATGCGGGCTCGATTCGCGGCGCCGCCCGCGGCGTAGAAGGGATTTGGCTTTTGCTCGCGGCTGCGGCTGATCCGCGGATTGGCGGGATTTGGCTCGACAGAACGCCTTACAGTCTGCGCTCAGCGCTCGAAAATTCAGTGGCCGACGACTTGTGGGATGCCGTCATATCCAACTTTGTGCTCCATTGGGACCTTGACGATCTCGCAAAATCCATGGAAAAGAGGCAGGTTTTGTGGACCGACCCCACGAACTGGATGGGGCGCGTTCTCGCTCTCGGCCCAACCTTTCAATATCGGTACGTTCTCGGCGATACCACTGATTTAGCCAATGCACAAGATGACGCATACATTCGCGAACTGCTGCAATAGGAAAATTCAAGGACGATCGAGCGTTTGCATATTTATTCGATCGCGGATAGTTTGTCAGGTTCCATCCAGCCTGACAATTTTCATCTTTGCGTCAACTAGGCTGGCTAGAGTTAAATCAATCCACGCATTGTTGACGCGTTGAGAACGCAAGGCTCGAAGGCGGAGATAGGGTTCAATGACCAAGCAGATTCGAAAACTGAATGTTGCCATGATCGGCTACGGCTTCATGGGGCGAGCTCATTCCAACGCGTTTCACCAGGCCGGATGCTTCTTCGATATTCCTTATGAACTAAAGCAGAAGCTCGTTTGCGGGCGCGACCGCAACGCTGTGGAAAGTTTCGCCGCCCAGTGGGGTTGGGAAGAAACGCGAACTGACTGGCAGTCGGTGGTTGCAAGGAAAGACATCGACCTGGTGGACATCTGCGCACCGAACCACATGCACGCGCCGATCGCAATTGCTGCGGCCGAAGCGGGAAAGATTGTGTTGTGCGAAAAGCCTCTGGCGATGAATGTGGCGGAGGCAAAACGCATGGCCGAGGCCGCGCGGAATGTGCAGAATCTGGTTTGGTTCAACTACCGGCGCGTGCCGGCGGTCGCCCTGGCAAAACGACTTGTGGAGCAAGGCAGAGTGGGTGATCCGTACCACTACCGAGCTACCTACCTGCAGAGTTGGGGAGGAGATCCCGCGAACTCCGGAAAGTGGAGATTCCGCAAATCAGACGCGGGTTCTGGCGCTATGGGCGACCTGCTCTCGCATTCGCTCGATCTGGCTTTGCTGCTGAATGGGCCAATCACTGAAGTAGCCAGCCTGGTGAAGACTTTCGTGCCAGATCGCGAGGTGGACGACGCCGCTTTGATGCTCGCCCGTTTCGCGAACGGCAGCGTCGGCAGTTTCGAAGCAACCCGCTTCGCTACCGGATGTCAAAACCGCAACTACTTTGAAATCCACGGTTCGCAAGGGGCGATTCGTTTCAACCTCGAAGATATGAACCGGCTCGGCGTCTTCGATGGTAGGGATGCTACGGACGTGAAGGGCAGTCACGACGTGCTGGTGACCGGTCCTAGTCATCCGTACGTCGGCAATTTCTGGCCGCCGGGGCACATCATCGGGTACGAGCATACCTTTATCGCAACGTTGGCCGATTTCCTTGACTGCATGGCCACGGGTACAGCGTTTCATCCCAATTTCGAGGATTCGGTGGAAGTCCAGAAGCTGCTGGAAGCGGTTGAAAGCTCCGCCCAGAACAAGTCTTGGACTAATGTGCCGATGGGGGGATCGCAACAGGGCTAGCACCTGCGTCTCGAGAGGTGAGCCGCAGGGTCGCTTGGTGTCGCAAGGTTTGACCTGCAACCCGGTCAGGGAGTGAGCCACTGATGCAATCTTTGACTGACAAAATCATCGTCGTTGAGATGCGGATAGTCTAGATAGACTCTGTCGATTTCCTCTTTTTGTCCGGGACTAAGATTCTCGTTACGATCCAGGCACCAGATTCCTTCTAGCAATCCCTGCCGCCGCAAGACCTCATGCAGGCCGGAAATGCAGCCGGCGAAATGATTCGCCGCGTCGAAAAATGCTGCATTCGTATCGGTTACTTCAACGCCTCTGCGGAGGAGATCGTGAGGAACGCTCTCCACACTGCATGCGGCCGCTTGGCAATCGCGGAGCAATTCGGCCGCCTTTCGCGTCCAAACTGCCCAGTGGCCGAGCAACCCTCCCACGATGCGGACTTCCCTTCTCTCTCCGTTTATCTGGAAGGCAAACGGGGTCAGAAGATCCATCACGATGTTGTCATCATTTCCGGTATAGAGAGCGATGGGTCGCCCCGACTCGGCTACCGCCCGGACTACGTCCAGGGTCTGGTAGCGATTGAAGGCCGCTATCTTGATGGCGACCACATTCTCGATTTCCGCGAATTCGCGCCAGAATCGGTACGAAAGAATGCGGCCGCCGACGGCAGGTTGCAGATAAAAGCCCACGATGGGGATAAGTTCCGCCACGCTTCGGCAATGGCGCACCAGCGCCGGATCATCCGCATTTTTAAGGGCAGCCAGGTTCAACAGACCCGCGTGGTACCTCAGTTCAGCGAGTAGTTGGGCCTCGCGGACGGCCTGTGGGGTATCTCCGCAAATGCCGCCGATCCGGATCAACGGCTCGAGGAGGGTCCCCTCGGCCCGATCCATCTCCTCCGCTGCCAGCTTCAGAACAGGTTCAAAAAGTCCGACGCGCGGATCCCGAATGGCAAATTCTGTAGTATGAACCCCCACGGCCAAGCCACCCGCGCCAGCGGCAATATAGTAGCGAGTGAGAGCTCTTTGACGTCGTTCATCCAGTCGCCGTTCCGCAGTGAGCGCGAGAGGGTGAGCGGGAATGACCGCGCCGCGCGCGAGTGCCTGCCTGATCCTGGCATCGAGTTCCTTGGCCATCCGTGACCTCAGCTAGAAATCTCCCGCACGATTTTCGAAATGTGTGGGCTTGGACAGGCTTTCCCCACCCCGCACGGCCCAATCGGCGGTCCAGGTCATCATCTGACCCACGCTGACGTGGGGATAGCCGAAGATGTGCATCGTTTTTTGAGAATTGCCGATGAGGGCATCTCCGGATTCCACACCTTCAAAACGCACCGGTTTTTCCATGCGTTCCCCAAACCCCTCTGCAACCCGCCGAACGCTGAAGAGTTCGGGTCCGGCGATGTTGAGCACCAGTGGAGGTGTAGCAACGTAACCGAGTGACTGCAGACTCATGGCGGCGGCGTCCGCCTGCCAGATCGCGCAAAAGTGCCCCATCCCCAGCGGTACAGGTTTTCCTAACAGAACAAGCTGTGCCAGGTCCATCAGCACGCCATAACGCAACTCGATGGAGTAATAGACCCGGAGAATAGACATCTTGATCTTCTCCGTTCGACTGAAATGTTCGAAGATGCGCTCGCGGCCTAAACAACTCATGGCATAATCCCCCACAGGATGAAGCGGGTCAGTCTCCCGGGAACCGCCAAGATTTACTGCGGAGAAACCATACACGTTGCCCGTAGAGAAGACTGCAATGCGGCTATCGTGGTATCTCCCGCTCACTAGTCCGGGCAGGAAGGCATTCATGGCCCAAGTGAGTGACTGCTGACCAGTGGTGCCGAACTTCATTCCAGCCATGTAAACGATATTGGCGGCATCGGGTAATTGCGAATATGATTTCGAATTCAGCAGATCACATTGATGGGTCTCCACGCCCCACGAATGCAGTTTCTCTTGCAACTTAGACGCGGAAAACCTGGAAACACCGATAACACGCCGCGAGACACCTGCCAGATCAGACGCTCGCTTCGCCATGCGGGCGAGCGTCGGTCCCATTTTTCCCCCTACGCCAAGGATGACGAGATCGCCATCGAGGGAACCCATAGCAGCGATAGTTTCCTGCGTCGGCTCGCTTAGCAAGTCCTCAAGCGCCGCGACATCCTGGATGGAATCTTTTTTGTGCGAAATTGCCAATCAGTTATCCTCTGCTTTTTCCGCCAAACATAGGCCAGTGTTCCGCGATAGTCATCGAAATCCGAAGGTGCCGAAAAACTGCCCCGCTCACACTTGGGTAGTCAGATTCCAGAACTACACATCTTCAGCTAGCCCTGTAGTGTTTTGGACGACGGGGCCGACAACGCGAAAATCGCGCCCGCCCCGAGGACGCAGGCCACGGTCAACGCCTCCCATGTCAACCCATAACTATGGTAGCGATCGAAAATCCTTCCAGCCATCCAGGGTGCGATCCATTGACCTACGGTATATCCCATGATGATCAAGGCCAAAAGCTTTCCCAGGGATGCGACTCCGAAGCATTCCGCGGTCACCAGAGGAATCAGCATGTAATCGGCTCCCATTGAAAATCCGAACGTCACGGCGAAGGTCATTGCGGCTATCGGATGGTGCGCCAGGTAAAGCAACGGGATCGCTCCGCCGAGGAGCAAGTAGAAGAGAGCCATCGTGTTCTTTTTATTGAAACGATCGGCAAGATAACCCACGAGCACGCGCCCGCCCAAGCTTGAGACCAGCAGAGCTGACAAGTAGTGGGAAGCTGTGGTGGCTGAATAACCCTGGTCCCTGAGAAAAAGAATCAGGTGCTGCACAACAGCATTCATGGCGCCTAGGACGAGCGTGGCGCCCAATAGAATGAGCCAAAAATTAACGGTTCGGATTGCAGCCGCGACTCCGACGGATGAGAGGGCACTACCATTGGGCCGTTCTTCTACAGTTCCGGTGGCGGAGCCGTCGAACCCATCTGGCAGCAGGCTCAGTTCGCCCGGAGTTGAGCGTGTAATCCAGATCCCCACCGGAAACAACACAAGCAAGATAAGCGTGCCTGCAGCCTGGAGCGCATGACGCCACCCGAAGGCATGGATCAGAAGATTTGAGAGCGGAGGGGAAATTGCTCCACCAAGTCCCAGCCCGAGATACGCATAACCCATCGCCCGACCGCGCCGGACTCGAAACCACTGGGAGATGAGGACTTGATTTGCAATTGGACCGGCCAGCGTATAGCCAAGAACCTCTAAAACACAGAGCAATTCATACTGCCAAAACCGGGTTATAAAACCCATCAACACCAGGGGAATTCCTACAAAACTGATTCCATAGAGAATAACCGATCGAGCGCCTATCCGATCGATTAGCGACCCAGCAAGCAGCCCACAAGGTAGCCCTACCACCAGAAAACCAAGCAGGAATCCTTGGGTCACCTGAGCGCGTGTAAATCCCAGGGATGTCACGAATGAGGGGTAGAAAACTGGGAAGCCATAGAAGATGACACCTACAACGAAAAAGAGATTCAGGAACGTGGCCGCCACGATCCACCAACCGTAGAAGATGCGGCGGAGTTGACCGGACTCGTGATTCCCTTGCCCAGCAGCTTTTAGAGCCCCCGAGCAAAGCTTATAAAAATTATATGGAAAGCTAGACATTACTTCGCTTCATTTCACTCATGAGATAGTCACAGGATCGAACGCACAGGGCCATGATGGTCAAGGTTGGAAATTGGCAGGGATTGGACGTGAATCCCGATGCGTCCATGACGAACAGATTGTCGACATCATGGGTTTGCTGGAATTGGTTTAGCACCGAGGTCTTGGGATTGCTGCCCATGCGGGCGATGCCGCTTTCGTGGACCGCCCAACGTGGCGCAGAAGGATTCGCAAAAGTCTTGATGTTTTTCGCTCCCGCGGCCTCCAGCATCTCGCCGGCTGATTCGGCCATGTCTTTGATCATCGCTTTCTCATTCTCACCGTCGGACATGGAAATGCGGAGCACGGGAATCCCGTAACGATCCTTCACGTTTCGATCGATTTCGACATAATTATCCCATCGGGGCAGAACTTCGCCGAAACCGGTTAGGGAGAGTCCTGCTTGAGGTTCAAGCAAGGCCTGTTTGTAGGCCTCGCCGAAGCCGGACGCCCCCCAGTTGAAATCGACTCCGCTACCGCCTGCCAATCCGTAACCGCGCAGAAAATTCTTGGAAGGTGGGCTTTTGAAGGTGTTTCGAAAGCGCGGTACGTAGATTCCGGTCGGCCGGTTCGGGCCGTTCAATGTTGCCTTCGCCCCAAAGGAAGGAAAATCCCCACTGCCCCCGCCGCTTTTGATGTCAGCCATGAAATAGTGGCCCAATACACCACTGGAATTAGCGAGTCCGTTCGGGCGGCGAGAATCGGCGGAGTTGAGGAGAATCCTGACGGACTCTTGGGCCTGCGCGCACAATACGACAACGCGACCGTGGATTTCTCGCGACTGGTGGGTGTTGCGATCAACGTAGAGCACGCCCGTTGCCTGGTTCCGGTCATTATCCATCAACACCTTATGGACCAGGGCATTGGAGATCAGGGTGCCATTGCCGGAGTGCAACGCGTCAGCCACAGTGGTAAAGGCGGAATTGAAATACGAATGGGTTACGCATCCCCGGTGGCACGGCCCACAATAGTGGCAACTCAATCGTCCGTTGAGGGGCTTGGTGAGATTGGCAGTACGCGCCGGGGTAACGGTGCGGCCGAGCTTCTCCTTGGCCCGATTCTTAAACAGAACTTCCTGGCAGGTTAAGGCCATAGGCGGGAGGAACTTGCCGTCCGGGAGTTCCGCCAAACCTTCGGCCTGTCCGGCGACGCCGATATATTCTTCAACGAGATCATAGTATGGTGCCAGATCGCTGTAGCTGAGCGGCCAGTCTTCGCCATAGCCGTCTCGCGATGCGGCCTTCATGCCGAGATCGCTGATCCGAACGCTCATGCGGCCCCAAACGTTGGTTCGGCCCCCGGTCACGCGCAAACGGCCCAACCACTGGAAGGGTTTGTCCGGTGGCGTTGTGTACGGCTCGTCCACGTCGTTCAAGAACCACTTGTAGTTGTATTCGTTGCAAGCAAAGTGAGATTGAATGGGACGGGTTTTACGAACGATTTCGGGGGCGAGATCCCGATACTTGAGTTCAAAGGGCGCCATATGTTCGGTGAAATTTTCGTCAGACTGCGGTCCCCCAGCCTCAAGCAGTGCCACCTTCAGTCCCGATTCAGCCAGGCGTTTGCAAGCCCAGCCTCCGGAAGCACCCGAACCCACTACGATGACATCGAAAAGAGATGTTTTTTTAGGCATGGTTCGTTTCCTGTCCGAGTATAAGCGAGTGGTAACATTACTTTTCATAAGAATCTGTTCTGTTACGGATCAAACGGGTTGCCTCGGAACGGAAGCCTTGTAGACAGACATAATCAGTAGTCTCTTGTGCAATTAGGAGTGGCCTTCCGGGTGCTGACATCCGGGAAAGTCCTTGAAGAAATAAACTCCAGTCCATCCCAGTTCGCGCATACCTAATTCGGATGAATAATACGCACCGGTAATCCACGTCTTAAGATTCTCGAAATGATCACGCAGCGTGAGGTGATTTTGCACCGATGTTTTCTTCGCGGCAGCGTCCTCCTCCGACTCGCCGTACTCACCTCTTTCGATGCTTGGCGTTGCAGTAGAGAATACCGTGAGCAGTTCATCCTGTTTGGCTGCAGGAATATCTTTGAACCAATGGCCGAACCGATGCATCGATTCCTGGTCGAAGGCTGCCAAAGAATCGCTGAATTCTTGCCGCGCCTTGGCGGTATCGACACTCAACAGCAGGTCGATGAAGCGATTCACCTGGGCCTTGCCCGAATTCGGCACCAGACGTTCGGCCAGCGGCAACAGGGTTTCGTTCTGATGTGGTTTGAGAAATTTCGGAATCCATGCCCCCGCCGGGACATGGGCGGCGGTGTCAGCCAAGAGCGTGCCATCCGCCAAATGCTTGTAAATCGGATGGGCCATCGCCATCCGGGCAAACACCGCGCTGGCTCCCGCACCGCTGACTAATCTTCGTATCATCTCCCGGCGAGAAAATCCAACTCCCGCTGCTGATTCCTCTTCGAGCATTTAGTACCCGCTTTCCTGGACGTCGCAGGCCTGCGCTTCTCTGCTTCCCTTACGCTCGATGCGGCCAGATCTGGGAGTCATCGCGATACGAAGGGTTCCACAACATCCGATCGAGCACTCAGCTGGGATCGCTCTCCGCCGCCACCATGACCGCCGCTCTATTTCAATCATGGTGCCCGGAGACAGATTTACGGTCGATGCTACGGTAAATGTCTTCGAACCCTTGGCCGCGCCACCCGTAATCGCTGTGCCAAGGATTACAGGAGGAGCGTGAGGAAAGGATCCTCCCAGACTCACCATACCCGCGACGGTAATAATTGTTTTAAGGGTTACGTGGTCATGATTGACGTTTATTGAGCCGCCGAGCGAAACCGCGGTATATGTTCCTGCGTTGAGGAAAACGACTCCATCGTTGCAGAAAGAAATGGCATTGTTGATTTCAGCAGCCGTCGCGCCGGGCGAGAAGGTTGCACAAATATTGGTCCGGTTTGGTATGCCGTCGGGCACTCCAGTGTAAGTCC
>CAXMLS010000228.1:0-3295 GCA_964194235.1 uncultured bacterium
GATGTGTATAAGAGACAGATATTATGATTTGCAAATCGCGAACGATGGCTTTTGCCGCGAAACAGTTCCACGCAGCCCGTACGGATGGATTAAACGCGGCTTGCAAACTCCAGAGTGTACCTCAAGCAAGGCAGGGACGCGAAACGCGCATTGCGGGGCAACCTTGGCGATTCCGCTGGTTGGTAATTTATTTCTATAAAGGTTCTACTCGCGGTGAGTGGTTCCGTTGCTGATGTTCATCGGTTCTTGACGCTGCGTTACTCGACGTCGGACTCCGGATAGATCGTTGCGGGGTTCCGCTCTCCCGGACCCATGTCCTGAAGGCGAGAGGTTTCCTCCTCGCGCGTCGGATTGTAAGAGTGGCCGGATGTGAAACTTCCGCCGCGACCGGCTACAGCCGCGCGAGAAAGAGAGGGCGTACCCTCGGCACGCTCGTCCACCCGCCCAAAAATCATTTTCCCGGCGGTAGTCTGGTGCACCGAGGTAACAATGATATCCACGCTTTTGTTGATGAGCCTTCGCGCGCCGTCCACCACCACCATGGTTCCGTCGTTCAGATACGCTACGCCCTGAGTCGCCTCTTTGCCCTCGCGCAGAATGAGCACGCGCATGGTTTCTCCGGGCAGCACCGCAGGCTTCAGAGCGTTGGCCAACTGGTTCACGTTGAGGACTGAAAAACCCTGCACCGTGGCCACTCTATTCAGATTGAAGTCATTGGTGATGATCTTTGCTCCGGTACGGCGCGCCAGCTCAATTAATTTGTGATCCACGTCCGTGGTGTGCGGAAAATCGTCATGCACCACGCGAACTTCCACCTGCGCCATTTTTTGAATGCGCTGCAAAACTTCCAGGCCGCGGCGACCGCGCTGCCTTTTCAACGCGTCAGAGGAGTCGGCCACCAGTTGCAGCTCGTGCAGCACAAATTGCGGCACGGCCAGCACGCCATCCAGAAACTGCGCTTCGCATATGTCAGCTATGCGCCCATCGATCAGTACGCTGGTATCCAGAAGCTTCATCGACGGATTTCCCGAAGTTTTATTCGATGAAATTCCTTGCCCGCGCGGTCCCATGTTGCCCATATCCCATTGACCGCCGCAATACGCTCCGAGCGCCAGCCCGATGTAGGCAAATCCCAAGAGCGAAATTAATTCGATGAAAGACTTGGCAGCCGCAGGCTCGGGCGTTCGCACCACGACGAGGGTAACCAACAGTGCGGCAAAAATTCCCACAACCATTCCGGAAGCACCGCCGACCAATTTGTTCAGCGCTGCCCGCCGCAAACGCAATTCCGTAAACAGAATACCCAACGCGATCAGAAGCCCGACGCCCGCTGCGCCAACTCCATGGAGCGCAAAAGGCGCTATGGTGTAGCAAACGGCGGCGATAATCACGGCCAGCGCCGCGCGGACGATCCAAAATTCCCAGGACATCGATACTTTTGCCACATGAGCGTGCACATCCGCACCACCCGGAGTTGGTGGAGCAATAAACGAACTGTGCTTTGGTGGTTCTGTTATTTTTGGGTTCATAGTGACTCGCGGAAATGAATCATTCGGCATTGTTCAAGCGCCGCGGAGGCACGGGTCTGGCCGGCTTGCGTAAGACACCCAATAAGCATCGTAGCAAACGCTTATATACTATTCCGTTAGCATCTGGTCAAGTTAATTAACACGATTCAGCAGAGTACTTTTTTGAAAGTTACAACTTACCGCAGGTAAATGCGGGGAACGCGCTGGCTGACCGCGCACAATAAATCCGACGTTACGGTACCAATGCTGCGGGCTACCAGGCTGGCCGGGTGCATGACTTTCCCGTCGGTGCCATAAATCGTGGCAATGTCTCCGACCTCGGCGCCGGCCACTTCGGTAACGTCGATCATCGTTACATCCATGGAAACGATTCCTACGATGGGGGCAAGCACTCCACGGACGAGCACACTCCCGCGATTGCCCAGCGAGCGATGAATGCCGTCGCCGTAACCCGCCGCAAGAACGCCGATCCGCGACCGCTTGTGCGCCACAAATGTAGCGTTATATCCCACGCCGGCTCCGGCCGGCACGTCGCGCAGGCTGATGATTCGCGAACGAAGGCTCATTCCGGCCTGCAGTGGAAGCCGGCTTTCGATTTCCGCGCGTCTTTCCAGCGGATCGTATCCGGGATGATATCCATAAAGAATCGCGCCGGGCCGTACCATGTCCGCCCAGGTTTCCGGTCGCGTCACGATGGCCGCGCTGTTAGCGAGGTGCACGATGCCAGGGTCAAGTCCCAAAGCGCGCAAACGCTCCAGAGCCCGGTAAAAAGATTCTTCCTGCTCGCGTGTCTGCCGGCCAACGGCAGTGTCGGAAAAAACTTCCGAAGAGGCAAAGTGGGTAAATACTCCGCCCAGATGCAGATGACGCGACTTTGCGAGTTGGCGCGCGAAGCAATCGATGTCGGACACCGCCACGCCCAAGCGATTCATCCCGGTATCGATCTTTAAATGAAAGGAAACTGTTCGCTTGCCGTGGCGGGAAGCAGCGCGCTCCAGTTGACTGAGTTGCTCGCAGCGATGGATAACGGCGGTGAGATCGTGCTTAATAAGGCGCTTTTCTTCGCCCGCAACAAAGCTGGTCAGAATCAAGATGGGCTTGCGCACTCCCGCCTTGCGCAGCGCCACACCTTCTTCCGTGCAGGTCACCCCGAACCAGTCGGAGCCGGCCTTTTCCAGCGCGCGAGCGACGCGCGGCCCGCCGTGGCCGTACGCGTTCCCTTTGACGATGGAGAGCACCATTCGCGGCGTGCGGCGCTTCTCTTTGCTGGGATTCACGTAGGCGCGGATGGCCTTCAGATTGTGGCAAATGGCGGGCAGCGAAACCTCCGCCCAGACGGGGCGGCTAGGTGGAATCACGGGAGTTTTTGGCGATCGCGGCATTTTATCCCAAGGAAAAATAGTGTACGACAATCGCGCGTGCAGGGCCGGGCGCGGTGCAATTTGCCGCGTGAAAGAGATAACAGCGCGCTACAAACTGGCTGGTGCACGACGCTAGCCAATCGTTGGGGTGAATAATGGAACAACAATTGGCGGGAAGTACGCGGCGCACTAAAGCGAGACGGTGGCTGGGTTTAGGGCACGGAGGGTGGATTTTTAGGTCAGTGCTTAATCTTCTGCGAATGGGCTTTTAGAGTGAGCCTAGATTCGAGAACTGTGGACCGTTTGCCGCACCGTGGGTGAATATTGGGAATGACAATTTTTCGCCGGATTAAAGAATCTCGCCGAAACGTAAGATCAAGGTCAGACCCAAGACCCAGGTTCGTA
>CAXMLS010000229.1:0-11078 GCA_964194235.1 uncultured bacterium
CCTGCCACAACGATGGGAATTCTGGACGCGTTGCTCGGCGCCGCATTTGGAAGCTTGCTGCTGTGGGGAGCGGCCGCTCTGTATAAAGTTGTGCGCGGAAGAGACGGCATGGGATTTGGCGATGTAAAAATGATGGCCATGGTCGGCGCGTTCCTGGGACTGCGTGGTTCCTTCATGACCATCCTGCTCGGTACTATGCTTGGCAGCGTTCTTGGCATCGCCCTGATCATCGCGTTGTATGCCATCGGCTGGAAACGCGCCCTTGCCGTACGCGCCAGCCGGCGAGGACTTGGAAAAGTAGGTTCTCTGCGATGGGCAATCGCCAGCCAGTATCAACTCCCGCTCGGCACGTTTCTCGGCATCGGCGCGTTGGCCGTAGTGTTTTTTTTCGCTCCAGCAACGGCAACGTTCTCACCGCGGCTATGGTAAATGATGGCACTAATACAATTTGCCACCTCGTTGCTGGTCATCCACAAGATGACCGCTACTTCCGTTGCAGCCGTCGTTCTGGTCACGCCACAACCGGATAATTCTCATATTTGGCTGGTAGCCGGCGGATTCGGGCTCTTAATCCTTGTCATCGTGGTGCTGGCGCTGTGGTTCGTTCGACGATTCTTTCAAAACACGCGCGACGCTCAAACAGATAATCTCGCCGCTGGTCCAAGAACCGAAAATCCTTCCGCGTTCATGGCCGCCTCCATGCAAGGTGTAATTCAGAAATTGCGCGATCAGGAAAAGGAACTCGAAAGACTGCACCGCGTCGAAAAAGATCGCGCGGAACAAACCGAGCGCCTGAGCGAAGAAGTCACCCGCAACATGCCTGCTGGTCTTTTGCTGGTAAACGCCACTGGCATCATCTCCAGCGCGAATCCAGCGGCTGAACAAGCGCTAGGAATTCAGGGACTGGGCTTCCGGAGATATAGCGAAGCTTTGGGCGAATCATCGGAGCTTACAAAATTACTGGCAGAGTGCCTCTCTCAAGGCAAAATCTTTCGCCGCGAACAAGTCGAACATCTCGCGCCCGGCGGCGAAAACCGGCATCTGGGCGTAACCATTTCCCCGATTCGCCGCGGCGAGGAAAAAATCACTGGCGCGCTTTGTTTAATGATGGATTTGACGGAACTCGCGACGCTTCAGCATCAAGTGCAACTGAAAGAAAATCTCGCCGCGCTTGGCGAACTATCTGCCGGCATTGCCCACGAGTTCAAGAATGCGCTGGCGACCATCTCCGGTTACGCGCAGATGATTCGTGCGGACGCTTCCGGCGACGAAGCCACCGATTACGCACAAAAAATTCTGGATCAAACCCGCAACATCACCCACGTGGTTACCGAGTTTCTGAAATATGCACGCCCGCTAGAAATTTCCAACGAGCAGGTAGCGTTGCAGCCGGTCGTCGAGCGGCTCATTTCCGAAATATCGGAAGCCCTCCCGAACGTTCGCATCCGATGCGAAGGCGCATTCCGCAGCGTGCCTGGCGACGAGGGTCTTTTAAGACAGGCGCTGCTGAATCTGGCGCGCAACGCAGCGGAAGCCTGCGTCGACGCCGCGAATGGCGGCCGCGTGCTTCTGCGGGGAGAAGTAACGCGCACCGCCGATGGGGGTCTGCAACGCATCACCATTTTCGATAATGGCCCGGGAATTCCCGACGTCGCGCGTGGCAAGCTGTTCCGGCCATTTTACACCACCAAGGCGAATGGCACCGGCCTGGGTTTGGCGGTCGTGCAGAAGATCATCGTGCAGCATGGCGGCCAGGTCGAAGCGCGGAACCGCCCGGAAGGCGGCGCTGCGTTTATCGTTACGTTACCCGCGTGCGTGGACCTGAACGAAGCTGTAGAATCAAAGAAGGCGTCCGTTCACCCGCGCTAGATGTAGCTTTCGTCTTGGGAAAGCAGGTTTCATGCAACGCAGATCTTGGCTTAAGCTCACTACTCTCTTCCCTTTGCTGTCGCTGGCGGCGCTCCCCATCATTACCGCTGCGCAGGATTCATCGCAGCCATCCGGCGGCGATCCCGTCGCCGACGCAGCTCGCCATTCGCGTGAGGCCAAACAAACCGCGGCAAAACCCCGTAAGGTTTATACCAACGACGATTTGCCCCAACACAAAGATACAACTCCAGCGCCGGCCACTACCTCACCAACAACCGTCGACACACTAGCAACCACTTCAGCCGACACTGCAACGAAAGCAACGGCCACACCCGACCAGGAAAAAGACCAAGAAACTTTATGGCGCAAGCGTTTTCAGGCCCAGCGCGACAAGATTGCTCGAGCCGAAAAAGAATTGGACATCCTGCAACGCGAAACGCAAAAAGCCCAGATTCAGTATTACCCTGATCCGCAGAAAACCATGAACGAGCAGTACACCCGCAAGGATATCAACGAGAAAGACGCGAAGATCGCAGCAAAGCGCCAGGAAATCGCGCAGTTAAAGCAGGGATTGTCGGATCTCGAAGACGAATTGCGCAAAGCCGGCGGAGACTCAGGCTGGGCCCGCGAGTAGTGTAATATTTTGCAAAACGGACTTTAACGCCTTCAAATTCAAATTGTAGAATTCCCTTCTCCTCCTCACACATCCTGCACTTCTCCGCACACGACCTTCGCCCCAACCAGGATCCTCGACGAATCCGTGATAAAAACGAAAGTGATGGAACCCCTCCTTCTTGTCGAAGATAAAAGCGAACTGCGCGCCATGCTGCGCAAAGCGTTGGAGCGCGCCGGCTACGAAGTCGACGAAGCGACGGACGGTACCGCGGCGATCCAGAAGGTGCGCGCGCGCCGCTATTTGCTGGTCATCACCGATTTGAAGATGCCCGGAGCTTCCGGCTTGGACGTACTGCGGGAAACCAAACAGGCTGACTCCACGATACCCGTGCTCTTGCTCACCGCGTACGGTTCCGTAGAAGAAGCCGTGACGGCGATGAAGGAAGGCGCTTTTGATTTTCTGCAAAAGCCGGTGGATCTGGAGCACTTGAAATTGTTGGTTCAGCGCGCCGCCCGGCAACAAGAACTACTACGCGAAAATCTTATTCTTCGCGAAGAGTATTCCACCCGTTATGGATTCCCACGCATACTCGGCGAGGACGCGTCGATCCGCGAGATTAGCCAGCAGATTCAACGCGTTTCCGCCACAGATTCCACCGTATTGCTCCTGGGAGAAAGCGGCACCGGAAAAGAATTGTTTGCCCGCGCCGTCCATCACTTGTCTCCTCGCCGCGAGCAGCCTTTCATCGCATTGAATTGCGCGGCAATTCCTGAAGGCCTGGTGGAGAACGAGCTTTTCGGCCACGAGCGCGGCGCGTTTACCGGCGCGGGCACTCGCAAGGTCGGAAAAATGGACCTCGCTCATCGCGGAACGCTTTTTCTCGATGAAATCGGCGAGCTGCCCATGCCCATCCAGGCGAAACTTCTGCGTGTTCTCGAAGAACGCAGATTCGAGCGCGTAGGCGGAACGCAGTCTATCGACGTCGACGTGCGCATCGTAGTGGCGACCAATCGTAATTTGCAAAAACTGGCCGAAGAGAAATTATTTCGCGAGGACTTATACTTTCGCATTTCGGCCGTGCCGCTGACCATTCCGCCGCTCCGCAACCGCGGCAACGATATAAATCTTTTGGCGGATCACTTCCTGGAAAAGTTCAGCCGCGAATTCGCAAAGCCCGGCCTGCAGCTTTCATCGGAAGCCCGCGAGAGTATGCTGCACTACCGCTGGCCGGGAAACGTTCGCGAACTTCAGAACACCTTGGAGCGCGCGGTGATATTGGCGGACGGCGTCAGCATCCGCGCGGAAGATTTACAGTTACCCGCGCCGAAACCTGACATCGCTATTTTGCCTGAAGGCTTACTGCCATCCACGTTCAGCTGGGAAGGCTCGCTGGAGGACGTGACCGGACGCGCCGTGAGCCACGTGGAAAATATTATGCTGGAAAACACTCTTCGCGAATGCGCATGGAACAAAACCCGAGCCGCCGAAAAACTCGGCATCTCCCCAAAGACTCTGCTATCCAAGCTACGCACCGCCGGCCTCGAAAACTAATCGCCCCTTCGACGTCGTCCAAATTATCGCAAAAGTTATAATCGCGAAGGGTGAAGTAACTCGGAGGGTGCCCCACCCTGGTTTTCTGAGGGTGGGGTCTGTAACGTGGGCGCTCTAAACGTTCTAAGCAAGAAAATATTTCTTTTCAAATTATGGAGCACTACCCAACGAGCTTCGTCCTCGCCCCAACGTTTCGCGGAGGGTGCCCCAGATTCGCCGTTGATTCACGAACCTGGGTCCTGGGGTTAAGCTTTCCGCTTGCGGTTAAGACTTTACGCATTCAAACATTGGCGGCCATACTGAAATATCTCCGAGCCTTTTACGGCAGTCAAAACCTAACTTCCCCACTACCTCGCTCGCCGTTTCGCCAAATGCAAAGCCACCGTACCCATCGTCCACACGCGGTAACTCACCGCCTCGTATCCCACCGCTTCCATCAAAGCCGCCAATTGCGCCGGACGAAAAAACCGCGACACCGATCGTGGAAGATAACTGTATGCGGAACGATCTCCCGAAAGCATTCCCCCGATGCGCGGCAGAACGCCGCGAAAATACCAGCGATACATGTTCCCCAGAAATCCATCGGGCGGCTCAGTGAACTCCAGGATTGCCATCGTGCCTCCCGGTTTCAACACCCGCATGATTTCCCACAAGCCATTTTCGTAGTTGGCAAGATTGCGAAATCCAAAAGCAGCGGTAAGCAGGTCAAACGAGCAATCCGCAAACGGCAGTCGCAGCGCGTCCGCTTCCAGAAAAGGAATCTTCGCGGCGCTCTTGGCGTTCGCCTGCACCAGCATGGTGTGCGCGAAGTCCGCTCCAATAATCCGTGCCGAACCCGCTCGCGACAGCGATAAAGCCAGATCGCCTGTGCCGCAGCACAAATCCAGAACCAGCGCGTCGGCACGCTGCAAAATGGGCTTGAGTATCCGCGTCGTCCTGGCTCGCCAGACACGGTCCAGTTGCAGCGACAGCAGATGATTCAGCAGATCGTAACTCGGCGCGATCTGCGTAAACATCTCGCGCACTTTTTTGGAGGCTTCCGCTTCCGTTGAAGTTCCCTCCGGAAGGGTGCCTTTCACCGGCGCGGCGATTTCCGTTTCAGACATGCAACTGCCCTGTTCCACCGAGCAGTCTCGGCGCATAACGCAGCACGCTCTTAACCGCATCTAGCGACACGCCGTCGTAAGACTTCGCCTTGCCGATACGTGGTGAAAGCACGAAACGCAATTTTCCCGCTTGCGTTTTTTTATCGGAACGCATGGCGTCGATAAGAGCCTTCGCAGAAACCCCTGGCCAGCCAGGCAGCGGACCCAGTCCGCGAATCAGCGAGACCAGCCGCGAAACTTCGTCGGCCGCCGTGACGCCAATTTCGTGACCAAGCAACGCCGCCACCATCATGCCCCACGCCACCGCTTCGCCGTGAAGATAGCGCCGATATTTCGTTACGCTCTCCAGCGCATGCCCAAACGTATGGCCAAAATTTAATATCTCGCGCAATCCCGATTCGCGCTCATCGCGGCTCACTACGTCAGCTTTAATTTGCACGCAGCGCGGAATCAGATAAGCCAAAGCATCTCGGTCCCGCTTCAACACATTGTCCGAATTGCGCACTAGAAAGCTAAACAACTTCTCGTCGGCGATGACCCCGTACTTGATCACTTCCGCGAGGCCGCTACGGAATTCCCGATCCGGCAACGTTCGCAACACATCGAAATCGGCCAGCACCAGCCGCGGTGGATAGAACGCGCCGACCAGATTCTTCCCTTCCTGCAGGTTTACGCCGGTCTTGCCGCCAATAGCGCTATCGACCTGCGCCACGAGCGTTGTAGGTATGTGCACCAGCGCAACGCCGCGCAGATAACTCGCCGCCACATATCCAGCCACATCGCCCACTACGCCGCCGCCCACCGCCACAACAAGCGATTTCCGGTCCGCCCCGGAACGCGTCAACGCGCGGCACAGCAACTCAACAGTACCTAATGTTTTTTTTGTCTCCGCGTCATCGAAGAGATGCAGCCTGACGTCGCCACCCGCGACAATTCCGCGCTTTACTCCTGCCCCCACCGCGCGCCAAACTTTTGGCGAGGACAACACGTGAACGCTGGAAAACTCGCCCAGCCTCGCGATCTCGCGTCGCGCATCTCGCAGAGATCCCGCTCCGCACACCACGGAATACCGGCCCGTCGCCGAACGTACCTGGATGCGCTTTGCTTTCATTCGTGGGAAGTCGATGTCAGATTTCGAATGTAACACACACGATGGCAACCCTGCGTGGAAGGACAGCTACTGTTTTTGCAGTTCCTTGATGGTTTCCAGAAATACGTGCCCGGTAATCGCCAGACTCCGCGCGCTGATTTTATCAAGCGTATCGTCCGCCGTGTGCCAATAAACCACATCACCGCTGCGATCCAGATCGATTACGTCGACGCTCGGAACTTTGCGCTTCAAAAACGAATCGTGATCGTCTTGAATCGATGTCGATTCATTCACAAAAATATTCGAGTATCCTAGCTTCCCTGCGGTACTCCAGATCAAGTCAGTCAATGCTTTTGTTGACGTGGCATCCCTCATAAAATGTACCGGCTGGCTCCCTACAATATCCGCCAGCAAAAACGCTTTTATCTTGGAAATATCTCCGCTGGCCGCAAACCGCGCAGCCATCTGCCGGCTCCCGTACCGGCTGTCCGTCTCACTCCAGGACTTCATTGCTTCTTCGCCGTCGAAAAAAGCAATCCAAACCGCATCGCGCCCGTGCTGTGAACAAAGCAGCCGCGCCAGCTCCAGCATCACCCCGGTCGAAGATCCGCTGTCATTCGCGCCCACAAACACAAAATCATTTTTCAGCAGCGTGTCGTAATGTGTTCCCAGCAAAATCACGGACGGTCGCTCGCCCGGAATCTTCACCAGAATATTTTTCATCGGCAACCGCCCGACGGGTGTGTCCGCGTTGAACGCATCCACGTCGACCGTGCATCCATAACTCTTTAGCTGCCCCAAAATGTATTCCTGTACCTGCGCGATGGCCTTCGACCCCGAAGGCCGCGCCCCAAATCCCACCTGCTTCGCAACATGCTCAAAAGCCCGATTCCCGTCAAAACCATCCGTGCTGTCCGGCGCTGGAGCTTCTTCGATACTTTGAGGTGCTGCAACAGCAGCCTGCATATGCGCGGAGCCCGGCGAGCCTCCGGGCGCGTCCCCGCTTTTCGCTTTGCATCCCGTCAGGCTAAACAACGCAACACACAAGCACGCGATGCCCTGCTGCAACACTCTCCGTGCCTCGCGCGAATAAATCGATGCTGCCCGGCTCGGCGCTCCAGAACCTCCACGTATGAAATCCACCTAGTGAGCCTCCGCTGCCGCAGCCAACCGCCTGTTGCGTTTGCCTACCACCAGCGCGGAAAAACCCACGCCCGCGAAATACAACAGCACCATCGGCGCCATCACCAGCAGCATCGTCAACGCATCCGGCGTAGGCGTAACAATCGCCGCGATAATCGCAATCACCAGAATGGAGTATTTGGAATTCACCAACAGGAATTTTGGCGTCACGATCCCGAACAACGTCAGGCAGAAAATCAGCACCGGCATCTCAAAAATCAACCCTGCGCCCAGCAGCACCATCAGCGTCAAATCAAAATACTCGTTGATGCTGATCAGCGGCACCACCGGCCCTTGAAAGCCGATCAGGAACTTCAACACCTTCGGCAGCATCATGAAGTAGCCGAATCCGATGCCGGTTAAAAATAAAACCACCGTGGAAAGCAGAAATCCCGTCGTCGCGCTGCGTTCGTGTTTGTACAAAGCCGGCGCCACAAACAGCCAGAACTGATAAAGCACCACCGGCGATGCCAGCACCAGCCCCAGATAAATCGAAAGCGCGATCAGTAAGCTCAAATAACCGGTTGGATTGGTGTATACCAGTTGCTGCGTCAGATGCTGGTCGGCCAGCGCTTTCAGCATCGGCTTGGTGATCCAGGAAACGAAGTGCGGCGCCGCGAACCAGCCCACTCCCGCGCCAATCCCCACCGCAATCAGCGACGTGATAATCCGTTTGCGCAACTCCACCAGATGTTCAAAAAATGTCATCTGCCCGCCGGGTTCAGCGTCCGGAGGCAACGGCGGCATGATGGAAGCTTCAGGCGGGTTGCTGGTCATGGGGAACATCAGGTGCAATCGGCGGCGCGCCAATTTCCTTCGTTACTTCTTTAGGTACTTCTTCCCGTACCTCCTCGGCCTCACCGTCGACAACTACGCCGTTCGAACCGTCTGTCGCCGACCGCGGAACAGCCTCGACCACAGGAGTAACCACCATCGCTTCCGTCGCGCGTGTGTCCACCGGTGCGCTGATTTCGCCGTCCGGTAAAGAAGTGCCGATATCCGCAGCCGTCCCAATCGTCGCCGGCTGGCTCGGGGCGGCGGCAGCGGACGCCGCCGCCGCATCGGCGGATTTCTTCCGCTCCACTTCCCGCGCCTGTCGTTCGAGGTCTTTCATTTCCTCTTCGAACGCGCCGCGGAAATCGGACGAAGCCTTGCGAAACTCCGCCAGGATTTTTCCCAGGCCCCGGGCAAGCTCCGGCAATTTCTGCGGCCCGAAGACCACCAGCACAATCACGAACACCACCAGCATGTGTGGAATACTCAGCATGAACTCAGGTAGCCCTTCCGCAGGCTGTTGGCATCATAGAGAACGGTGTTTAGAACTGTCAAACGCGCGTGTGTCGCGTCAAACTAAAGAATACGCTGTGTTATAATTTGTGGATGAGTCGTTTTCCGAGGCGAGCATGAAATCAGAGCGACGCGGGCTGATCCTTGTCATCACCGTACTCCTGTTATGTGCCGTGCTTGGAGGCATTTACGGTCCCAATGTCCGCGCCACCAGTACCTCGGCTGACGACTACCATATGGCCGTCCGCGACTTCACCCGCGTTCTGGACGTGGTGCAGAGCAATTACGCCGATCCCGTAGATGTCGACAAAGCCGTTTATCAAGGCGCCATCCCCGGCATGCTTCGCATGCTTGATCCCCACTCGAATTTCTTTGACGCTAAGCAATTTGCCCTGCTGCGCGAAGATCAGCGCGGCAAATATTACGGCGTCGGCATGGTCGTCGCGCCCCGCGACAATCACACCGTAGTTATGGCTCCCTACGTCGGCGCTCCCGCCTACAACGCGGGTTTACGCCCCGGCGACATCATTAAAAAAGTCGACGAAAAAGTCACCGACGGCCTCACCACCAGCGAAGTTGCCGACCTGTTGAAAGGTCCCAAGGGCACCGTCGTGAAAATCACCGTAGCCCGCGAAGGCTATAGCGAAGCGCTGGTTTTCACCGTAACGCGCGACGAAATTCCGCGTCACTCCGTCGATATCGCTTTCCTCTTGAAGCCCAACATCGGCTACATCCGCCTTTCCGGATTCAATGAAACCACTGATCGCGAAATCGCCGAAGCCCTGAAGCAACTCAACGCCTCCTCGCTCGACGGCTTAATTTTCGACATGCGCGGCAATCCTGGCGGCCTCCTCAACGAAGCGGTAGCCGTCGGCGACATGTTCCTCGATAAAAATCAGCTGATCGTTTCGCATCACGGCCGCACTTCTCCCGAGCGACGCTACTACGCCGTGCGCGGCAATCAGGGCGTTACCGTTCCGCTCGTAATTCTGGTGAATAACAATTCCGCATCCGCTGCCGAAATCGTTTCCGGAGCCGTGCAGGATCACGATCGCGGATTGATCGTCGGCGAAACCACCTTTGGCAAAGGCCTCGTCCAGACCGTCACGCCATTAAGCGAAAATACCGGCTTGGCCCTCACCACCGCGCGGTATTACACGCCCAGCGGCCGCTTGATCCAGCGCGATTACAAATCCATTTCGCTGTACGAGTATCACTACGAACGTAAAGTGCCTCAGCATCCGACGGAAGTGAAGCTGACCGACAGCGGCCGTCAGGTTACCGGTGGTGGCGGCATCACCCCGGACGTCGTCGTAGCCGCCGCGAAACTCGACAAATTCGAAGAGGTGCTTTTCCGCGCCGACGTGTTTTTCCCCGCGGAAACCGGAGTCGGCGGCTTCACGCGTTATTATCTCGGCACCAAGCCCTCCATCTCCAAGGATTTTGAAGTGGACGACACCATGATGAAGTCGTTCCGCGATTTCCTGACCAAGCACAACGTGCACTACACTGAGCCCGAAATCACCGACAATCAGGACTGGATCAAGCGCAAAATTAAACAGGAAATCTTCATGTCCGCCTTCGGCCAGCAGGAAGGCTTCAAAGTCCTCCTCGAAGCCGACCCCCAGGTCCAGAAAGCCATGGACTCCATCCCGCAGGCCCGCGCGCTCTACCAGAATGCCCGCAAAATCGTGGCGCAGCGCACCGGTTCCTCGATCGACCAACCCTAGTCGCAACCACTTCGTCCCACCAAAAATCTCAACGACGCGAAGGGTGCCCAACCTGGGTCTTGGGGTTAACGCCTTTCCACCTTCCGCTCCAAGATCATACGTATATCGAGCATCGTTTACCGATTCGACGAGGTGCTCTGAGTCAGCGACCAGGCAATCATTGAATTCTCTTAAACCACCTCGAAAGATTTCCATTTTGATTTGCGCTAATATTGTTTCGTGCCACTAAGCAATCCCAGAAAGAGGTAACGTGAAAACGTACTCCCTTGAACAGGCTGTCAAAGCGCAAAAAGCCTTACGAGATGCGGCAGGCCTTGGTCCTGAAATGTTCCCCATCCAGGCGTTTGTAGGAATGATCAGCGACGAAATTGAAAAACTTCGTTCGCAGGGAAAAACAGACCATGAAATTGCAGCCCTCATCGCCTCGAATTCAAGCATAGAAATCACCGCCTCCGACATTGCGGAGAACTATGCTTCTCCTGAAGACCGTCATCCATCTCACGGATAAACTGGGTCGGGTGCCGCTCGATAAGAACGAAGGCGTTGTCAAGGCACAAAACTCCTGTGCAGTGATTTTCGCACCGCTTGCGTGTCAGAGTAGGTGGAGGACCGAAGCCTGCTTGCCGCAGGCAAGCTCTGAAACTCTC
>CAXMLS010000230.1:0-4406 GCA_964194235.1 uncultured bacterium
AGATGTGTATAAGAGACAGGTCTTATAGCTGGAAATGCGCAGCGGGAAGAGCAGCATATTAATGATCAGCGTGAGAGCGACGATGGCCCAGCCCCAGTTGGGAATAAACTTGTGCATCCACTTGAGCGCGTGGAACAGCGGGTCGGCAATAAATTCCATCCACCCGAAATTTACCAGGCCGTGTAGCGGCGGGGTCATGCGCTTGAGGTCGTCGTAATCTTTGGGGCCGACGTAAACACGCAGGGCCAGCGCTTGCGGGCCGCTGGCGGTGGCGACCTCGGGAACCGGCTCGGCGGAATCCACGCCATTCGCCTGCACCGGATGAAAATCTTTCCAGTAGCGCGTCTGCAGCGTGCCGGGCGCGGCCCCGTTCACGGGAACGAAAGCGGCGGTGAAGTAGCGATCCTCAACGCCAGCGAAGTCCTTGCCCCCTTGCCAGACTCCGGGCGCCCACTTATCGAGGCCTTCCAGTTTTTTGTGCGCGAAATTAACGATCTTTCCGTTTTCGCTGTAATAGGTGGTGACGGTTTCAACCGGCGCGGGATTGGTGACGGTGAGGTCGCCGAATCCGCCGAGCCAGGCCAAGCCGGCAGTGATGGGCTTGCCGTCGAGCATCGCGGTGGCATCGACGCGTACGACGTAGCTGTGATCGAAGTGAAAATGCTTGGAAATTGCAAGATGGCCGTTGCTCCAAAAGAGAGACAGATCGCCGCCTACGAGCCGGTCGGGAGAAGTAGGCGATTGCATTGGCTGAAGATGGAGGCTCTCCGGCATGGTCTCTTCATATAAGCCATTGTTAGCGGCTTTTTCGAGCTCGGGATTATCCAGAACTACCGCAAAGGGCCAGCCCCCGGTTTGCTGTGCAGCTTCAGGATGCACTAGGTCGAGGACGCGCTGAGGTTTGTTGTCGTCCATATACTTGAGGAGTTGCCAGCTCTTGACGACGCCACCGCGATTAGTAAGTTCAACCCGATACAAATCATTCTGGATGATGATAGGAAATTCAGCATCGGCTCCTTGCGCTGGGATCGTCCTAGGAGAAGTCGAGGTGCGCGCCGTAGCTGAAGTTGGGGCAGAGGGCTGTCCGGTTTCGGCTGGCGAAACGGAACTTGGTGATTGCGGCGCGGTGATGGCGGGTTTCGGCTGCGGCGGAACGATGGGCGGCTTGGGCGCAAAAAACTTTACCCACAGCAAAATCACCACCATGGAAAGAAGCGAGGCACCGAGAATGCGCAATTCGGGAGTGAGCTTATCCTTCTGCTGCGGCAAACTCACGAATGCACCTCTTCTGTAGTGGGAGCTGTATGAATGGCGACGCTGGAATTGGCGAAATCCGACGATTCATCGGGAATCGGGTCGTACCCAAATTTGCGAGAGAAGGGCTGGCAGCGCGCCAGACGTTTTGCGCCGAGCCACATGCCGCGTGCTACGCCGAAGCGCTCGATGGCTTCGTAGGTGTAGCGGGAACAGGTCGGATGAAAGCGGCAGCTACCGGCGAATAGTATGGACAGATAGGATTTGTAAAAACGCAGCGCGAAAAGCGCGACGTTTACGGCGAAGGAGCGCGCGACGTTATCCCGCGACTGGTCGGCTGGCGCAACTTGATTCGTGGTGGAATTTTGTTCGGTGCTTGGCAGCTTGGCAGACGAGAGCGTGTCAAACGATGACGGCCACTCGTTACGATGGAGTTCGCTCACAACAGGATTTGATGCGTGTGGCACGGTGAAGTTGGGTGTCACGCGAGCTGCAGCAGACGCAGAAGATCGGCGGTCAGCGTGGAGTGCGCTGAGCGGGCCACGCTGCTTTTCGGATGAATGACAATGTCCCATCCCGGTGCAATCTCCAAACGATGACAACGAACGGCTTCGCGCAAACGCCGCCGAATACGATTTCGCACTACCGCGCCGCCGAGAGCTTTTTTGATGCTGAAGCCGAAGCGGCTCTGTGGCAATTGATTGGCTCGAAAAAAAACGACGAAGTGAGAACTGGAACGCCTGCGGCCGGCGCGATAGACGGCGTCGAAGTCTCCGCGGCGCACCAGGCGCGCGTCGCGCGGAAAGTCGCGGCGCGGAGTTTCATTCGGGCGTGAGGCGATGACGTCCCTTCTTGCGGCGCGCTGCGAGAACTTTGCGGCCACCCTTCGTTTTCATGCGGACGCGGAAGCCGTGCGTCTTGGCGCGGCGACGTTTGCGCGGCTGATAGGTGCGCTTAGGCAAAGCAATTCTCCTTTAGTGCGTGGCCGCTGAGCGGCCAGTAATGGTGCGTTCGCGAACCGATGATGCTCATGGTGTCGGCAGAAAGCGACGAACAGGCCGCGCGGACGGCTGGAATTGAATTGTTAAGTGTATTCGACGGGTGCGGGTAGGGTCAAGAAAGGACGGGAGCGAGGGCCCAAACGTGGAAGCCGCAATAGCGTTCAATCTGATGCCTGAAATGTCACTTCTATGTTTATTCTGCAGGACACGTTGGTTCCGTCAGGCAAATGCGCGGGAACCATTTGCCACGATTGGAATATCTCGGCGGCCTTTTGATCCAGGCCGTATCCGGCTGACTTGAGAAGCCGGACATCCGCCACCCGGCCATCGGAACGCACGGTTACACGCAGTAGCGTCTGTGCCTTTGTAATCTTCGCCTGCGTTGCCTCCTTAGAAAATCCAGGCTCGGGACAGTGCTTACAGCGCGGAACGGTCACTCCACCAACTCCAGCGAGGTAAACGCCCGTTGCAAGATCGGCAACCGGGGCGTCATGTAAATTCACCGAGATGTTGAGAAGGGGTAATTTTGTTTTAAATTCGGCTATTTTTTTCTCGTTTGAGACATTTATTAACATCAGCGAGAGTTCCACAGCGTCCCCGGATAAATTGAATGTCCCTTTCACCATTGCTTGAACCCCGGAGAAATGCGCGATGGCCCTGAAGGTATTCGGGTCGTAGATGTCGATGGCCATCCAGTTTATGTCTTGCAACGCCTTCACGAGTCGAGCGTTTTCGTAGACCTGAATATTGGCTGCAGATTTGGTCAAGGCCAGGGCCAGGCCCTTGGACAACTCTAAACCGAGATTGTGCGACTGAAATAGTTTTTGTCCGGAGAAATGGTTCACGGCAACGATCTTCATACCGGATTTCGTGAGCTCTTCGGCTACCCGAATTGCAAGCGCGTCCATGCCTTGGATTTCCATGTCTGTAGGCGTGGCACCAGCTTGTGGCGAGGTTTCTGCGGGCGTTCGGCTGGATGCTGCCGAAAGAGAGACGATGGTGAGAAGAACCCGAGAAAGGGATTGGGCACGGCGAAATAGCTGCGATTTATTCATCGAACACCGTCTTAGCGAGTCAAAAATAAAGTCGACAGTATCATTACTCGTTTATTTCGCGTGAGGTAAAACAGAACGGCGACACGAACTAGGAAACGGCCAAGAGGTGTTGAGACTTGTACTTCGCGGCGCGAAGAGGAAAAGGTGTCGCACCTCCATTGCTTTGACGGCTTGCGGTAGATGGTTGACGGGACTAAGGTAGCTTGCGCGGAAATTCGCGGAACTGGAGGGTGCTGACGCTTCAGTGTGAAAGGGAGAAGAATGGGATTCGACATGATGGCGAAGTTGGTGGCATTCAAATTTAGAGCGGGGCTGATGAGCGCGGGCGTTGTGCTGTGCGTGGGGAGCTGTTTGCTTGCGCAGGAAAAACCTTCCGCGCCGAAGAAAGACGACGCGCAGGAAAAGGCCGGCACGCGGGGAAAGACGGGGACGAAGCAGACGGTAGAGGCTCGATTGAAAGCGGCGGAGAAGCCGAAGGGCAAGACGCCCATTGAGGATGTGGAGAAAACGCTTTTTGCGACGCGACGATTTGAGCAAACGGTGATTTCGCCGGACGGCAAGCGCGTGGCGTGGGTGGAGACGCTGATCGGCAGGGATGGCGCGACGGCCGGGAAGACGGCGATCTACGTAGCGGACGTGGAGGCTAAGGCGACGCCGAGGCGTCTTACCGTTGGGGCAAGCGCGAAAGGCGAAGCGGGCGCGGAGAGAACTTCCGGAGGCGGCGTTGGGCATGAAGAAGGCGCCGTGGCGTGGTCGCCGGACAGTAAGCGCATCGCATTTTTATCGGATGCCGTGAAGCCGGGGCAACGGCAGCTTTACGTGGCGAGCGCGACAGGCGGCGCAGCGAGGAAGTTGACTGGCGTGAAGGGATTTCTGGCCGCGCCGGCCTGGGCGCCGGATGGGAAGACGATTGCGGTGCTGTTTACGGAAAATGCGACGCGCGCGTCCGGGCCGTTGGTGGCCGAAACTCCGGCAACAGGAGAGATAAAGGATGCGTTTTACGAGCAGCGCCTGGCGGTGATCGACGTGGCGTCGGGAAAGCTGCGGCAAATTTCGCCGGCGGACACCTATATATATGCTGTCTCTTATACACATC
>CAXMLS010000231.1:0-7740 GCA_964194235.1 uncultured bacterium
AGATGTGTATAAGAGACAGCTGCGTAATAACCCCGAACAGCCCCTGAATTTTGTGCTCCGCAAGAATCGGCAACACATGCGAATGGTGCTCTTTCAGGCCGTCATCAAACGTCAGCAGGCACATGTCTTTTGAGGGTTTGTAATTGCCGCGCAGAAATTCCAAGGTCACGTCCAGCGTGGCGAATTCATAGTGGGCTGAAAGCCAAGCAATTTGCTCGCGGAAGTCATGCAATTCCATGCCTTTGATTTTGGGGTAACGGGTAACCCCATAATCGCGGACGTAGTGATACATGATCACGTGAAGTTTAGGTTGGGGTGGACACACTTTGGGCATCACTGGTTGAGAACTCAGGGCGACGCTGGCTGTTAGTTCGGCCGATCCTGGTCAGAATCGGATTTAGTCCAGTACCACAAGGAGTCCAGTCCCGTCGTACACGGCGGCAAGCCCTCAGGCGCGAACATTGCATTCAGAATTCCTCCGCCATGAGTATCCAAAGGCTGAAATCTGTAGGGAATCAATGCGCCGTCCTTATACGCCTCGATGCTGCGCACACCACTTTGCTCCAGGATGGCGCGAGCACTTCCATGGTAGCCGTAAAAATCAAACCCCATGGCCCCAGCTGCGCGAACGTCCTTCAGTAACGCTTGAACTAGTTCATGACCGTTGCTGGAGGATGCCGGTAGAAACTCGACGAGGCGCGCCAAGGTGTCAACAGGAACACGGCCTTCGGGTGTCTGGCGATGGATATTCTCGAGACGCCAAACCGCCAAGCCATTACGATCGCCTCCACGAACGGTCAGAATGCGATATTCGAAAGAGGGATGGCCTAGATATCGCCATCGCAGATAATCGGAGTTGCGTACGGCACCAACTGTTTGTGTCGCAATGGCGGGCCAGTCGATGTCGTCCCAGGTGTTCGGTATCGTGGTTCCGTGCTGCACTACCTCGTTTGCGTCACCTGGCAGAACGAAATTAAGAGCCGCATCTTCAGCACGTTTTTTGTCCCACTCCGGGTAAGTTAGTTGAAGAAGATTGACCATGCGATCCGCGGCATCAGCGAATATACCAAGATGACGGGGCAATTCCGGCAACACCGTACCTCGCAGCACTTTGTAAATGATGGTGCTTTCCGGATTGAGCCCTGAAGCGATGATTTCGTCAAAAGGCGGGCGGCGAAATGTGCTCAAGAGTTGAAGAGCGACTGGTCCACGTCTGTGATCCGGCCGTACCACATAATTTACGATCCAGACCGCCTTGGACGTTTTACCCAAACAATTGAAGGTAAACGGAATGCCGCCAAGGATTGCAACGATTTCGTCTCCGTTCTCGGCTATAGCAAAACTATATGCTTGGGTTTCCAAGTGGCCTTCCCGCCGAAAGGTCCAATCAAAAAGCGGCCGCTCCCGTACATATATATGATTTTTTGCCCAATACTCGTCCAGGAACTGACTGACCCGAGGGTATTCGTCAAAGTTGGCGTACCTAAATTGAATGTTCATAGCTCACACCAAAAGAACTTAGGATGACCTTCTTATCGTTTTTCCCAGCATTTTAAATATTCTCCGGGTTGGAAAATCAAACCAAGTCAGCGAATGTTTTTTCCATACGTCGGAAATAGATTACGCCACCCATTAGCAGCAACGCAGCAATTGTTGCCGAAACAAAGACCATGACACCCGGCGGACTTTTTACCCCGAGCAGCGCCCAACGAAATCCCTCTACTACGCCAACCATCGGATTTAGGCCGTAGATATTTCTCCATCGACCATGAAGTAAGCTGCTTGGATACGCGATCGGAGTCGCGAACATCCAAAGTTGCACCAAAAAAGGAAGTATCAAACGTACATCGCGGTATTTGACGTTCAAAGCAGAGAGCCACAGACCAACACCGAGGGAGGTGACAACTGTCAATAGAAAGAATAGTGGCAAAAACAGGATATTTATCGTAGGAGCGCGATGGTAGTACACCATCATCACAATAAGCACCGCGAACGCCAGCAGAAAATCCACGGTGCCAGCAACAATCGAAGCAATTGGAACCGCCAACCTCGGAAAGTACACTTTCGTAATGAGGTTCGCGCTGCCTACCAGGCTATTCGAGGATTGATTTAGACCGTAGGAAAAAAAGGTCCAGGGAACCAACGCCGCAAACGAAAACAATGGATAGGGGATACCGTCCGAGGGTATTTTCGCCAGTCGACCGAAAAAGACACTAAAAATAACAACTGTAAAAATTGGCTGGATGATGGCCCAGGCCATGCCTAACGCGGTCTGTTTGTAGCGGACCTTTATATCGCGCCACACCAGGAAATAGAACAGCTCGCGATAATCCCATAGTTCACTGAGTTTGAGCGATACCCAGCCCTTGGTGGGCTGAATGCGTAGAAATTGCACTTTATGGAGCTTAATGTGGCTGATATCAGTCTGCATGATTTTTAAACAAGGCTAACTTTGGAGATTTGAAGTACCGCCAGATCGAGAAATACTAGGGACATGCTGCGCTCCAAGTTTTTCTTCCATCAGAGCGACGGTTAATTCGATGGATAAAAGTTGTTCTATCTCTTCGGGAGAAATTTGAATTTCGAATTCCTGTTCTAGAGCTAACACAAAGCTTAAATGATGAAGCGAATCCCACGTCTCAATCGTGTCAGGGGACGAATTCGGTCCCAGATTCGCCTCGGGCACCTGAAAGACGTCCGCGGCGAGGGCTAACACTCGGTCAAGCATGCGTTGTCTCGGCGTTCTTAGTCCCGGGGACCAAAGAAAGTCGTATCCACTCGGGTGGCGTGATGGCGACTTCCGAAAGGTTCAATCGCCATAAAATTGCATCGCCATCGGCTGCCACGGGTTGAAATTGGTGGGAGAGATATAAAGTATGTACGGGCGAGTTCTTTTGTGTTGGAATGATCCAACCCTGCAAAAACCTCATGCCGACGGACTTGCTGCTTTCGGCGAGGTAACCCAACATTGCCGTCTCAATCGTGCGGCCAATCACTCGGCAACTAAGCAGAAACGTTTCGATCTCGCAGACAATTCCAGATACTCGGGTGATCACTACGCCAACAATACCGTTGTCGCCGAAACGGTCTGTTACACGCACCGCATACACGCCATACTCGGGTTGCGACATAAACCTCTCGATTTCTTGGTCATTATAGCGGCGAGTCGTTGCATTGAATTGATTCGTCTTGCGGGTTAGCTGGGATACTCTAGTGATCATTTCGGATGTTACAGGTGAAATTGAAACTTCTTGATTTAGGGACCTGTAGAAATCTTCTAAGGAGCCAACACTCTGAGCGAGTAGTGCACGCTTTTGCTGGCCGTGATAGAGGGGAGTAAGGTCGCGATCCTCTGTTGAGAGCGAAAGCCGTTCGAAGAACGGACAGTTTCGTAACGCCCCGGCATATCCTTGCGGATGTGCGGGAAGGTCTATAACTTTAACTTCTGGGACTCCCATACGGACGCGGTTACGTTCCGCCTGGTTATCGTCAAGGAACGCAATTGAGTCCAATCCCACGTTCAGTTCCATGGCAATCTCGCGCAGGTTTTCGGCTTTGTCCTTCCAGTTGATTCTAAACGCAGCGAAATGTTCTGGGCGGAGTAACATTCCAGGGTGATCTCGCAAGATCGACAACGCTTCGTCATGATTATTCTTACTGCAGACTGCGAGAAGAATCCCCCGATTGTGAAGGTCCAGGATAGTCCTTTGTAAAGATCGGTGGAACGCCCCAGGATATTCGGTACTAATCTGGAGTGATCGCCGACCACCCTCCCCGAGCACGCCGCCCCACAGCGTGTTGTCCAGGTCGACCGCCAAGACCTTGCAGCTAACGCCGCTAAGCGGATGGATAAACTTCAACCATTCAGAAACCATGGCCAGAAGACTATCCGTGGCGAAAGGCATTCGCATGGTTAAAGATTTGGCTTCATCATGCCAACGGTTTCGACCGTAGCCCGAGATAAGGGCATCGTAGTCCAGAAGATAAACGCTGCGAGTTTCGCTACACAGTTTGCGTAGACCGGCGTTGATCCGATCGATAGCAGCCAACTGGCCGTCTTCTGCTTGGACGTCTAATATGCCTGCGCTTGCAAACGGTTTTTCTAGCGTGTGAACGACCAAACAGGCTTTGCTATGGTGGCGAAAAGTCCGAATCCAATTTGCGAATTCTGCTTTTACTTTATCGACCGCTGTTTCTATTTCCGCGTTCGACATGTCCGTATAGGAATCCCAAAGTCGAGGAACAATATCGCGTGTTTGGACCGTAAGAATGGCTAGATTGGGCTCGAAGGAGTAAAGCTGGCTCGCTGGATCGAGTATTTCTTGAGCGTAGGCGTTAAATTGGCCCGGCTGAGAAACAATATCGATCCCAGCTACGAACCCAGCGCACCTCAATATAGGCATGAGTGGCTCAACAGTCATCGAGCGTAAGATGAAAACGCGGCATTTTAACAGCGGAACGCGGTAGCGTAAGCGCTCATAGCATGACGAGATGAATCCAGCAACCGAAGCCTTACCCTCCCCGCGCCAAAGATCGCCCAGGCATAAATGGGCGTTATGCCACTGGCCCCCTTGCAGCAGTTCTTCGATTTCTGTTCGTAATTTTTGAGTTGAAGACACGAGGAAATCCCTTACATTGACATTCCGCCACAGACTGGAATGTCTGTGCCGGTAATAAATTCACCTGCGTCTGAACTTAGAGCTAGCACAACTGCGGCTACATCCGCTGGTGAAGCGAGCCTCCGAAGCGGAGTCTGCATCGCTTGAATTTTGCGGAAACGATTTGGCAGTTCATGGCCTGCTTCCGTTTCTAACAAACCCGGTGAAACCATATTAACTCGGATGCCGAGAGGTCCGAGCTCGACTGCCAACGAACGCGTGAGGGCCTGGACGGCAGCTTTAGCTGTGAGAAAGCTACTCCAGTTCGCGAGCGGCGTGCTACGAAGGTACGCCGAACCGATGTTGATTATCCGTCCCGATTTACGTGCGCTCATTCCAGGAATGACCGCTTGACAGCAATTGAACGTCGCACCCAGGTGGCTATCGAGAGCAGCGTGCATTTCAGCCCAGGTTGTTTCCATGAACGGGCGGGCCTCTGGGAAACCGCCTGCCGCGTTAATCAAAACGTCGATGGGCCGTTGAAGCTTCTCTTGTGCTCGCCGAACGCCAAGTTGAATCGAATTGCCATCGGCAACGTCCGCGCAGATCGCAATGGCATGTCCGCCTGCTGCTTCCAACGAGACACAGAGTTCTTCAGCTGTCACAGCATTGTCGCGATAATTTATTACGACGGTTGCGCCCGCCTTTGCCAGTGCTAATGAAATGGCTGTTCCGACTTCGTGAATCGCGCCCGTCACTAAAGCAATTCGTTGACTAATGGGTACGTTTCTATTGATTATGCGCTCTTCCAATACGCTCACAACCCCTTCACCCTCCATGAACACCTCCCTGGTCTGGTTGAAGCCCTTAATTGCGATCGTTAAGGAGCGCGATCCTGTGGATTTATGCGTGACCAAAAGTTTTAGGTGGATGCGGTCACCGATGAAAACCGGAGCTTGCCACCTAAAGCTTTGTTGGCTCCACAGAGCACCCGAACCTGGGCAATGCATTCCGACAAGAGTGGAAACGTAGCTGGCGAGCAGCATGCCATGCACAACACGACGTCCTAAACTTGTCCTGCGAGCAAAATCATCATCCATGTGGAGGGGATTCAAGTCGCCGCAGACGACAGCAAAGCTATCCACATCTTGAGCACAAATCGTTTTCTCAAAGTGGGCTTCATCGCCAGGTTGGATTTTGTCGAAATCGGCGAACGCGTCAGGCGAGCTTTTCACCAAAAATGGTTCACCAAGGCGACACCCATCATTTCCGCCGGCGACTTGCGAAAAATTTTTAAATTGTGTCATCGTGTTATCGAAAACAGGAGAAACTTTTAAGGTTAAGCGCCCATCGCTACTTTAGATACTCTCGGAGCCTTTGTTTCGTTCCATTTTCCACTGGGTTGATACTCGGGAACGATGGCTCGCATGTGAGCGAGAACCGCAGTTTCATTTCTCTCCGCCAACAGGACACGGAGCTCCGCAATCCAGCGTTGCATGAACCCATGCTGCAAGTTTTGTCCGCTGAAGATCATGATTTTTTCGTGACAAGTCGGTCGTACTGAATCGCTCGCAGTGGAGAGCTCCTCAAAAAGTTTTTCTCCAGCCCGTAGTCCGACAAACCGCACAGGAATATCTGTATCAGGCTCATATCCAGAGAGGCGAATCATGTTGCGAGCAAGATCCAAAATGCGTACCGGTTCTCCCATGTCCAGGACGAAAATTTCCGACCCTTTGCCCATCGTGGACGCTTGTAGAACGAGCTGCACCGCTTCGGGGATGGTCATAAAATACCGGCGAATCTCCGGATGGGTAATGGTTACTGGTCCTCCTGCCGCGATTTGGGCTCGGAAGATCGGGACAACGCTTCCGTTACTGTCCAACACATTGCCAAAGCGGACAGAGACAAACTGTGTAGGACACCCCTGACGGAACGTTGGCATCGAGGACACCACCAATTCCGCAATGCGCTTTGTCAGACCCATAACGTTTGTTGGATTGACGGCCTTGTCTGAGGAAATCATTAGAAAAGAACTGACGCCATTGAGAGACGCCGCTTGAACCACATTATCCAGGCCAACAATATTGTTGACCGCCGCTTCGATCAGGTTATTTTCCATCATCGGAACATGCTTGTAGGCGGCTGCGTGATAAATTGATGAGACTTTGAATTTCTGTATTACCTCTTCAATCCTCTCGTAATTCCTGATATCGCCGATAACGGAATTGACGATTCCTTCGAAACCAGCTTGCCTTAGCTCCATTTCGAGTCGGAATAGATCGCTCTCCGCCTGGTCGAACGCAACCAGAACCTTCGGTCGGAAATGCACCAATTGTCGACAGAGCTCGGATCCGATCGAGCCTCCGGCGCCAGTTACCATGACTGACTGTTCGTTAATTGACTTGCGAATTTTGTCATGTTCAAGCTGGACTGGTTCGCGCCCCAGAAGGTTTTCCACGGAGACTTCTTTAATCTGGCTTACGCGAACCTTGCCGACGAGCATCTCGCAGAGGCTAGGAATGGTTTTACACGGAACACCGCTCGCACGACAATTTGCGAGCGCCTCGGATATCTGCCTTCGTGACGCGGATGGCATAGCAATCACGATCTCATCTACTGATGGATTGTGATTTTTATGACGGTCAATAATTTTCGCCGCGTCCCGTCCACATCCTACGACCGGGACCCCCATCAGCGTGCCCTTCCGTTTTTGCGGGTTATCGTCTAGAAAACCTAAAATGCGATATTTGAGATTCGGGTTTGACCGGATCTCGCGAACGAGATTTAGCCCGGCGACTCCTGCGCCGTAAATCAAAATACCCTTTCCGCGATGTTGGGAGGATACTTTGCTAGCAATCGTTTCATGGTATAAGCGAATGCTAAATCGCGCACCCGCGAGAATTAGAAAGCATACTATTGTGTCAATGACGTATACCGAGCGTGGGAATTGCGGACCCAAAATCGTCAACGACGAGGTTATGAACACAAACGATCCCGTCCCACTGGCGGCAAAAATTTTAACGAGATCTGCGATGCCCGCGAATCGCCACCACCCGCGTTCAATACCAAATATGTAGAAGACCAGAGTCTTTGCCACAAGCGCGATCGTCAGACCCAGCCAGAATCTGTCTCTTATACACAT
>CAXMLS010000232.1:0-2300 GCA_964194235.1 uncultured bacterium
AGATGTGTATAAGAGACAGGGAGTATGTGATGCACCAGAATATCGCTCGCGCTTACGATTATCTCCAGAACGAGCATGATCGGGTCCGCGCCGCGTGCGTCAAAATCCTCTCCCAAAATGACAAGGTGCTCGAACGCCATCTGCTGAGGGCAACCCTCGACAGCTCACGACACCAGGACGAAATACTTCTTTGCAAGAGCGGCTGTCGCGCCCCGCGAGGCGACGCGTTCTTGGCCTGAACCGGCAAGGAAGGAAGATCGAACGCATAATGGTTGCCCTTCTGCGTCTCTAGCCCATTTTCTCCGAGTCCAACAACACTCCTGCAGAGTGTGACTAATGGCCAAGATTCTCGATACGACGGAATTTGGCAGTTTGCGACTATTTTGAACTTTCTTCGGTTTTGAGCGACACAAATCACCCTCTCAGACACTGAATAGCTTAAGTATGAATCGCTTTTTCGCTCTCTCCGATTTCAGGCAAAAGAGTCGTGACGCGGCACCAAAACTAGCGGAATCCATGCAAACCCCTAAGGCGCAATTCGAGCTTATAAAACTGCTTGGCTACACTGAGCCAGAGGCCCGGTTTCTCCACCTTGTGGCAACGCATTCCGGCTACTTCCTGCCGCGACAGTTCGCTACATTCACCGGTAGTCATCGCGGCAACAGAGCCACCCAGTTTTCGAAGAAGCTAACTGCAAAGCGACATGCGCGACATCGGCGTCTCCCGACGGCGGGCAGGGTGTTCAGGCTCTCGTCTCAAGCCATCTACAAACATGCTAGAGCCGAAGGAGGTCCCACGCTCGGCGATCATGCGATCGAGCAAATACATGCTCGCCTCGAAATTCTGGACTTCGTTCTTCAAAATCCTGCTTTTACATACCTTGAAAGCGAGTCTGGCAAAGTCGCCTACTTCTTTACCAATTGGGATGTTCCGACCGGCGACCTGCCGTCGAGAAAGTTCGGAGGGCGATATCTTGCTAGGGGCGAGGAGCGCTATTTTCCCGACAGAAATCTAATTTTCTTTGCTTCGGGCTCCTCCTGCGAAACGCTGACATTCAGTTTCTTTCAAGGTCCCAGCCTCGACCTTAATCCTTTCGCGCGACACCTTGAATCGTATCTGCCCCTGTTTCATCGACTCCCGAGGTTCGATTTTTGGTTCTTGGCGCGTCACGAAGTTCTATTCGCCAGGGCTTCCGAAGTCTTCCGCGAGGCGGTCACGATCCCGCTGCAATCCAATCCCTCGTCGGACCTGCTTCGCTATTTTCGCATTCGCAAGGTATGGGAGTCGGCTGATCGCTGTTCGATAACTGAGAACAATCTGAGTTTCCGATACAAGGTCAAAGACCGATTCGCCGGTCAACGTTTCGAGAATCTGTATCACTCCTGGAAAAGGAATCTATTCTCGGATTCCGAAATCGGCAGCCGAGTCGAAGGCAGCGACGAGCCGCACACCGTCACGTTCGAAACTCGAATCGTAACGGGAATTGGCAATGTGAACCAATAACCCGAGGTAACCCAGTGAAGAATGTACTTTTTACTTGCTGCACCGGCGATCGCTGCGAGGTCTTCACGTGTTCTCCGCGCAACTCATTGCGTTTTGCTACTTTCCAAGGACCGGGTTCGGAAAACAGCGGCGCGACAACTACAAAAACGGGCGGGAGCGACCCCACTTTTTGTGCATTGATCCGCCCAAAAAATTCGTGGGGTCGCTCCCGCCCAACCCGCTTATCGCGTGCACTGTACTTGCGGCGCGCAACAGGAGGAACACACAAACCGTAATGCCGTCCGCAATGCATTTCGGATAGGCAAAAGAAGAGCAGCCCTAGGTGCTTCTGAGAGCATCGTGTCAGAACAATCGAGCTTGACCATCCTCCTTCCTGCGACACCGCCCACCGAGCATGCTATAGCAATTCGTCATGGTTTTCGGGAATCTCAGCCAATCCGCAAGAAATCTTGATCCCACAGCGACACGTTTTCCTTTTTCAAAACTGAATAGATTAAGTAGAGGGACTTTGTGCTCTCACAAGACCCGGGCGAGTTCACAGTCAGATCGAGCGGGCTTGTGAGACGGCCTGTAATACAAACCCCGAAAGGAGAAAGGAAAATAAGTATGGCGATCCTCAAGGCACCACCCAAGCAACCAAAGACAGTAACGGTCCAGGCTCGCGTCGAGGAGTCCATCAAGACACAGCTTGGCAGGTATGCGGAATTCATCGATTCGTCTCCGTCGTACGTTATTACCGAGGCTCTGAAGATCCTCTTCAAGCGTGATGACGAGTTCAAAGCCTGGCTAAGCCAACA
>CAXMLS010000233.1:0-2876 GCA_964194235.1 uncultured bacterium
GTATAAATCCGCATACTCAGGCATTGGCGAGATCCGGCAACGCGATTAAATCTTGCATGGCTCCTTCCTCACGAATAACACGCCCCGATCGTGTCCGGTGTGCCTGGCCGAAGAATCCCCTCAGCATTGCGTATCACGATGAGGAATGGGGTGTGCCGGTCCATTACGATAAAAAACTTTTTGAGTTTTTAATCCTGGAGGGTGCGCAAGCGGGACTTAGTTGGGACACGGTTCTGCAAAAACGCAACCGGTATCGACAGCAATTCGCGGGGTTCGATCCTGTAAAGGTCTCGCGTTTCAACAGTGCGAAAGTGAAGGCCCTGCTTGCGGATCCGGGAATCATACGCAATCGCCTTAAAATTCAGTCCACCATCAGCAACGCCAAAGCTTTTTTGAAAGTGCAAAAGGAATTTGGCTCGTTTGACGCCTACATCTGGACCTTCGTGAATGCCCAGCCGTTGCAGCATGATCGGAGCACAGGCGCGGCAGTGCCAGCGGCAACGCGTGTATCAGACGCCATGAGCAAGGACCTGAAGAAGCGCGGCTTCAGATTTGTCGGCGCCACGATTTGCTATGCGTTCATGCAAGCCACCGGAATGGTCAACGATCACGCGGTGGATTGCTTTCGTTACCGTGAACTTAAAACATCCAAACGCTAAAGTTAGATGCGGTTCACCCCTTCAACTCTTCGAAATCCATTACATTTTCATTTCTCAATTCAAAAACCCGCTGACCTTGCTTGCACAGATGCGGAGGCGAGGGTACGATTCTGATTTGCCATTGCTTCCGATTTCCCGCAGAACCTCTTTTGCGTCGATGATGTAGTGGAAATGTCGGCTGGATTTGTTCGTGTGGCTGGCTCGGATGCAGGGCGACCGTTGAGAAAGGCCGGAATGAACTCTGTCGTTGTTGTAGGCGCCCAATGGGGCGATGAAGGCAAAGGCAAAGTCGTCGATTATCTGGCGGGCTCGTTCGATTACATTGCGCGCGTCGCTGGAGGTCACAACGCCGGCCACACCGTCATTATTGGAAAGCAGCGCTATGTCTTACAACTCATTCCCTGCGGAATTCTTCGTCCTGCGCAGCGAGCGGTAATTGGCACTGGCGTTGTCGTTGATCCCGCAGCCCTAGTGAACGAGATCGAAACTCTGGCCAAGGCCGGAATCGATGTGCAGGGGCGACTGCACGTCAGCAATCGCGCTCATCTGATTTTTCCTTATCACCGCGAGCTGGATAAAGCGGCGGAAACCGCGCGCGGCGCAAACAAGATTGGCACTACTTCACGCGGAATCGGCCCTGCTTACGAAGATAAGATGGCGCGCCGCGGATTGCGCATGTGCGATTTGCTGCAGCCGGAATTATTTCGCAAGAAAGCCGCTCACATTGTCGCCGAAAAAAATCGCCTGGCCAAAGGCGCGTATGGCGCGAACATCGACTTCTCCCATGAAGTGGAGGAAACGCTGGCGCTCGGCGAAAAAATCCGTGGCTACATCTGCGATACCGCCGAACTTGTAAATCACGCGATGGATAAAGGGAAGTCGGTCCTTTTTGAAGGCGCGCAGGGAACCATGCTGGACATCGATCACGGAACCTATCCATACGTGACTTCGTCGAGCGCGATTTCCGGCGGCGCAACCACAGGTGTCGGGGTTCCGCCCACCAAAATTAAACATGTCCTTGGTATTTCGAAAGCCTATACCACTCGGGTCGGTGCTGGCCCGTTTCCCACGGAGATGCCCGATCTGGACGCCGAGGAGGTGCGCAAGCGCGGCAAAGAATTTGGCGCGGTGACGGGACGCCCGCGGCGCTGCGGTTGGCTCGATTTGCAAGTTTTGCGCTACGCCAAAATGATCAACGGCATCGATTCGCTCGTTGTGACCAAGCTCGACGTGTTCGACACCCAGCGCGAAATTCAGGTGTGTGTCGGGTACAAATACAAAGGGACCGCTCTAAACGAAATGCCCGCGCTCGCCGAGGAGTATGAGCACGTGACGCCGGAATACAAAACCTTGCCGGGGTGGAATGAAACCACCTACGGTGTGAAAGATGCTTCAAAACTGCCTAAAGCGGCCGTGGATTACTTGAAATTTATTTCTGACTTTTTGCAGGTAGAAATCGGCATGATTTCTACTGGCCCGGAGCGGGAAGCCACGATTGTGCAGCCAGGGACGCTTCTCGCAAGCTGGCTTTGAGCCACCGCGCATTAGCCGGAAAATTTAGCACGCGAAGCAACATGCAATCAGAGAACCCCTACCTATGCTCAGTTTCGAGCAAGCACGCCAGGAAGTAATTGCGCAGGTCTCCAAGATTAAATCCCGCGTTGCAACATTCGACGTCAGCGCGTTGGATGCGCTCGGTTTCGTGCTGGCTCAGGACGTGAAGTCCGATCGCGACTACCCTCCTTTTGATCGCGCTACCCGTGATGGATATGCCGTACGCGCCGCTGAAGCGTTCGATAAATCTTCTTTGCCTTGCGTCGGCGAAATAAAAGCTGGCGACGCATCGGGCCACCCGCTCGCACCGGGAACATGCGTACAGATCATGACCGGCGCTCCCGTGCCTTCCGGAGCGGATGCGGTAGTGATGATTGAGCACACCCGGCGCGACGGAGACAGCGTTCATTTCGAGCAAGCGGTAACCCGCGGGCAAAATGTCGTGCCGCGCGGGAGTGAAGCGTCCCAAGGAAAAACATTGCTGCATATAGGCACGCGCCTTGGATACGCCGAGTTAGGTATCGCCGCACAGGTTGGGGCAATGCAGTTGCGCTGCGGAAAAAAACCGCGAGTCGCCATCCTGTCCACTGGCGACGAAATAGTCGCGGCGAACGCCACGCCTGGACCATTTCAAATTCGCAACAGCAATAGCGTGTCCCTGGC
>CAXMLS010000234.1:0-1576 GCA_964194235.1 uncultured bacterium
GGACTGGTGTAGGGCGTTTCGTCCTTCAACCCTTTTCCGGTATCGAATACCTGCTGAATCTGCCGCTGCAGCCGTTCTGCAAGTTCGTCCGGATACTGCAATTCATAAAAGTTTTTGCCGACGGCGTCGTCAAATTTCAAGCCCCACAAGTCTAGTAAGGCTTGATTCATATAAATGAATCGACCCTGCCGGTCGAAGATATACGCGAAGTCTGTAATCGCGGAAAGTGTGGTATCGAAAATACGAAACTGCTGTTCCAGGCGACGGCGTAGTTCTTCCGCTTTCTGTTCAGAAACTTTTCGCGCGGTAATATCGATCATCACGCCGGGAAACTGGACGGGCTTTCCATCCGCGTCCCGGTCGACGTTTCCTCGCGCGGTTACCCAGGAGGTGCCCCCGTCGTTCCTGACAATCCGATAGTCCGTCTCGTATCTGTCGTTCGGCCCTGCCAGCGCTGATCCCACTGCAGCCGTTACGCTGGGCCGGTCATCCGGATGAATAGCCTGAAAATACTTCTCGATCGGTCCACCGGCGGCAACCTCGGGACTCACGCCAAACAAGCGAACCAAATTTTTGTCCGCGATCACGCGGTCATTGACGATGTCCCACGTCCAGGTGGCCACCTCGTTGGCAAACAGAACCGATTGCAAACACTGGGTGGCCTCGAGCAGCGTACTCTCGGCAGGGCTAGGTGAACCGTTTGTGGATTCCGATTTCATGCGGGGATTACTCAGCAATTTTTTTCTTCGTTCGGCATTAAAGGAAGCAGCGTAGCCGGAGTATAGCATGCGAGCACTCGATTTGGTGTGACCCCACCCCATCTCCTGCTGCGACGTAGTCAGCCTGCGCAATGGAGGAATTCCTTTTTTCTTTTACCTCAGCTATGCGCCTTGCGTGGAGATCCACCAGGTATTTCCGGCAGGGTCTTTGAAACCTCAGCGGCGATCCGGTTCTCACCTTCCTAGCTAACTGGGAGCGGAGACTCGCTTCGCTCTCTTTTTGCGCGCTTATCAGCGTAGAGGGCTTCATCCGCCCGTTTCAGAAGTTCATCAAGCCCATCGCCTGGCTGGTAGGTAGTCGATCCAGAAGAGAAATTTATCCCTCGCAACTGCCCGTTACACTCGAACTCCATCCCGCTCAGGCGATTCAGGATGTGCCGCACCTCGACGGGTTTACATTCCGGCAATAACAGAAGAAATTCGTCCCCGCCGAGGCGCACTGCCAAATCAGAAGCACGAATCGCCTTATTTAAGCGCCCGGCGAAATGTCTGATTAAACCGTCTCCCGCAGCGTGGCCACATTCGTCATTCACGCGCTTCAAGCCGTCGAGATCGAGCATCAGGATCGTCAACGGACCGCCGTGCCGCTCGGAACGAGCGATCTCTACCAACAGGCGCTGTTCTCCAAATCGTCGATTGTATAGGCCGGTGAGCGCATCAAGGACGGCAATCTTGTAGACCTCTTCGGTGCGCAGCTCCATTTGGCCCAGGGCTTCGACCTGGACGCCTAGTTGTGTTTGTATCCGGTTGATCTGTAGCTGCTGGTATACGGTATACACGCTGTCTCTTATACACAT